>URDD01000044.1 GCA_900546395.1 uncultured Bacteroidales bacterium
GGACCTGCACCGAAGGTGTGGGAGGGATTTAGTTTTCCGTTGTCATCCAAATCTGATTATTGTACTTATAGAAAAAAAGAGGTGACCTCAAAGTCTTATGACTTTTGGGTCACCCTCCGGAACATAATACTGGAAGGCCAGTGGCTGTCCAGATTACAAAAGCTGCTAAAGATAGAACTTGGCTCCTACAAACCAGGTGCGCGGAAGTGACGGTCCGTAGATGTAGGCAGCGTCTTTCTGTACTCCATAATCAATGTCTTTCTGATATGCGTCCAGCACATTCTTTACACCAGCATTGATTTCCAGTCTCAGGTTTCCTGTCAGGTGGAAATCATAGGAAAATTTCAGACTCATATCCCAGAAGTCAGGAGTAAGGAAGTTGGTGTCCTGTGCGATGACTCCTGCATTGTGCTCGACAAGCATCCGTCCGGTGTAGTTTCCGAACAGTGAAGCCTTGAAGTGGTCGGTGATATTGTATGAGGCAGTGAGGTAGGCATAGTGGTCTGGTGAGCGGAACATCCTTTTCTCGGCAGCTACGTCGTCTGACCACTGGCGCGCTTCAGTATATTGGCTTTTCTGGAATGTGTATCCTATCTGTGCTTCGAACTGGCCTGGTATTCCGGCTTTCGCCTCTACTGAAAGACCTCCGACTCTTGCTCCATCGGCATTGCGTCTTTCCTTTATAATGTTGCCATCATCATCAGTGCCTATCTTCTGCAGAGTGAAGATATTATCCAGCATAGTGTAGAATCCCTCTACAAGGAAATTTGTCTGAACCTTCCCGAAACTGTGATAGTAGTCGGCAGAAGCACTGAAACTGTGTGAGTATTCCGGCCTTAGGTCCGGAGAAATGCGTATTATGGCTACTTTGTTGTCCAGGGCATCTATGTGCAGGTCTTCGTTGTATGCCTGCGGAGCCCTGAATCCGCTTGCCCAGCTGGCTCTGAGTCCCAGGTCTTTGACAGGGCTGTAACGAAGGTTCACACGTGGCGAGAATACGGCTTTCTTCATCATATTGTGTTTGTCTGCCCTGATTCCTATGAGAATGCTGAGTTTGTCGTTTTTCCACTCGTTCTGAAGATATGCCCCGATTGTGCTGGTACTTTGTGCAAAGTCGCGGTTGTAGCCGATATATATGTCGTGCAGTTTGTTGTAGTTGTATTCTGCACCGGCTGTAAGTTCAGCGGGCATAAAGAAAAGCTTGTGGAATCTGTATGTGTATTGTGCCCCTGCAACTGCTGTTATGTCTGATGTCGCACCGTATGCATCCGGATTTTGCTCTGTTCCGTAATAGCTGTCCCTGTCAATGTTCTGGGCGGCCGTATATACGGACAGATAGTGTCTCTCGTTGGCTCCGAACCAGTCGAATGTCAGGCTTCCTCCATCTATCTTATGGTTAAGCTGCTCAGCAATGTCAGCAAGGTGGGGCGGTCTGTCAAAAGCGTTTCCTCCTCTGCGGAATTCGTGGATGTGATGGTATTCCGCAGTGATGCGTGTCTGTCTGCCGGTTTTGTAATACCCTCTGAATCCGATAGTTTCAGAGTTGAGTTCAGGTATGTCGGAAAAACCGTCCCCATTTCTGTCATAAGAACCTCTGTCCTTGACCATTCCGAATATGTATGCTCCCATACGGTAGTCATCGGATACGAAAGAGCCGTTGAGTGATGTATTGAAGTCTGCAGGGCCCTTTTCGAGAATGTTTGTAGTGTTGGAAAGGTTGAATGAGTTGCGCAGAGGCTCTTTGGTAATGATGTTTACTACTCCTCCTATGGCATTGGCTCCGAACAGTGCGGAACCTCCTCCTCTTACCACTTCCACTCTTTCAATCATTGAAAGCGGAAGCTGCTCGAGTCCATAGACTGCTGCAAGAGAACTGAATATAGGCTTGCTGTCCAGAAGAATCTGAGAGTATTGTCCTTCCAGACCGTTGATTCTCAGCTGTGTGGTACCGCAGTTGCCGCAGTTGTTCTCCACTCTGAGTCCTGGCTGGAAGTTCATAGTTTCGGAAAGGTTGCATGAAGCAGTACTTTCGAAGAGTTTGGATGAGACTATATTCACTATATTCGGTGCAGTCTTGCGGCTGGTTTCGTTCCGGCTTGCAGACACTACGGTGCCGTTGAGTGCAAGTGCTTCTTCTTCTATTTCAAAGTTTATTTCCAGTGTTTTTCCACGTACGAGTGTCACTGTCTTTTCTACCGGGGCATAGCCGAAATATGCCGTTACAAGTCTTGTTTCTCCTGCCGGCAGGTTTTTTATGAAGTAGTGTCCGGAGGCATCCGTCATTGCCCCTATGGTGGTACCTTTTACCATTACTGCCACATCAGGAAGATGCTCTCCTGTCTTTTTGTCTATTACATGACCGATTACATGTGCATCGGTGACGTCTCTGTCTTCTGTATTTGTATTGTCTGCAAACAGACTGTATGAAAGGAGCAGACACACTGCCCCCGTGAATATGTTTTTAATCATTGCTTTTACTTTTATTGTTTAGGCCGATGGCCTGTATTATGAGGTAAGATTTGTCAGTCTTTGGAAAATTTCTGTAAAGAATGACTTTAGTCAGTGTGTCCGCAAAAGGAAACACTGTGGTGCAATGGGGTTATTCCATTGTGCCCATCATGAACATTTGTTTATGTCCTGAGGATAGTGTTTTTATTATAAAGTAAAAGCAGGGGGTGCGCGCAGTCCGTATATATGGACCGGATGTATGCCGGAGTGGCTTACATATCTGTCAGTGCATTCTGCGAAAAGCAGACTGAAAGACACCAGTGGAGAAAATACAGACTCGGCTGCAGTAGAAACCATATTCGACAGAGACAGCACCAACTGTGCCTGCTGCTGGTTATGCCTTGGTGAATCTGTATCCGGAAAAGCGTGTGAGTGTGTAAGAGGCTTTCCGTTGAAAGTATGCGTGTGGTAAAAGAGATTAGACCCGCTCCAGTATTCTGCAAAAAGCAGAAGCAGCAGGGCGGCTCCCAAATTTTTAAGTAAAACTCTTTTCTTCAGACGCATAGGCCGGCAAAGTTAAAAAAATTTTTAAAACAGTTTTCCCTGAGGGCTCTATTCTTCTGTTTTTTTCTTCATAATATGAAAATTATACGGAGACTCATAGTACAGGTTTCCTGTCACTGTCATCCTTTCTCCGCTTGAGGTGTGTATCAGAAAGGCTTTGTAGGGGAGAGAATACCAGTACAGGCCTACGACCGGTGTGTATTCCCATTTTTCCATTGGAGGGGTAACAACTTCTACTGCAGTTTCAGGATTCACATCAGGAGTCAGGTTCTGCTTTCCTGAATCTGCAAGCAGGGCATGAGTACCTTTCATTTCCGCCTTTCCGTCTGTAATGTCCGGGATTTCCACTTTGGTGTCACGGGCTATGAGTTTGTCAAGTTTTGCTCCTGTGTCTGGGTAGATAGAGAGGACATTAAACTCAGCTGTCTTGAACTGCTCCCGGTATGGGTATATGAGTGATGTTATCGGAGTGTCGCCGTTGTTGTGTATTGAAAACCCGGAGCCGACTCTTGCCATTACATCTGAGTATTTCATTGATTTGAAGTCATATTCTATCTTTTCCACGATGAATTTGTCTCCCGGAAGAAATGTGATTTTTATTTCTCTTCTCTGCCATTCGTTGCCTACAATGATTGAAAAATCTACCGGGCTGTCTGATATATTGCGAGACTGGATTATCTCAAGAGACTTGTCATCATTCCGTTCTACTGTAAATGTCATCAGCGGAGATTCTGCCTTTATGCTTACATGTCCCTTTGCAGCCATTGTATTATACTGTTCATCCTGACTTCCGTCGGGGAAAGTGACTGTATATGTGAATTGCGTATATCCGCGCGACTCGAGGATGTTCCAGTTGCCGGAAAGAAAATCTATCCTGGTTTCTTCTTTATCTACAGTAACGGCGATGTCCCCCTCCAGGAATCTGTCGATGAAGACATCCCTGTTGCATCCTGAAAGAAGCATCAGTATCATAATAGTGAAGGAGACGGCGTATATCGTTTTCATCTGTATTTATTCAGGTTTCACAATTAATGAAAATTTGTGCGGAAAAGTTACTTTTCTCTCATTCTTCTGGAGTTGAATCTGTATCCTATACCTATCATCAGGTTGTTCGGGTCCTTGAATCTGTAAAGCTGGTATCCGATATGGACAAACAGATTCCTGAACACGTCAGCCTTCAGTGCGAAAATCTGGTAGAATGACTCTGTATCGTCACCTTTTGCAATAAGGTTCTTTCCTATACCTATGTTTATGGAGAATACCGGCATTACAATTTCTGCCCTTGCCGAGATACCGAGGGAAATCTGTTCAATAGCCGGCGGCCTGTGGAACTTTATTTCCATGTGTGCATTCGGACAGTCGTTGGCAATATGGTCCTTTATGTTCGCGCTTTCGTCAAACTGCATATCCAGCGAGAGTCCGGCGCGGAAGAAGCGGCTGAAGTTGTAAAGAGGGTTGAAATTGAAGCCGGCGACACCGAATTTTCCCGGTACTATATATGCACCGTCGTCAAATATAACCGCTTTTTTCCTTGCTGCTCCATACAGAATGATGTCATAGCTCACATGCTTGTGGAACTCTCCGCGTTTCCAGGATTTTCTTTCAAGCCTTGGGGCGCTTTCTCCTCCGAAAGAGCGGTGTATCCCGAGACGGCCTTCTATGGTATTGACACCTGCATTGGGATATTTGGTGTTGCCGTTGGAATAGTGTGAAAGGGCAGCTCCTGCTGTCAGACTCCAGTGTGGGGCGAAACTCCAGTTCAGGAGAAGTCCCAGGTTGATGTAGGCATTCATCTTTGATCCTACGACGTAGTTCCTTGCATTGGATTCTTCATCAAAAGGCCTCCATCCGAACGATATTCCGAAGTTCCATTCGTAGTCCAGGGAAAGGTTGGGTGCCAGAGAGGCTATTCTGGAGTTCTGGAAAATAAAGAGGGCGGTGGGGGTTCCTACTTCGATGCCATTGCAGAAAGTGTTGTATGCCAGACCGATTCCCTGTGAAGTATATGGGTATGAATCTCCGAAATATGTACCGGGATTCCATCGGAAGCTGTATTTGAGGTGTGTGGAAAATGTCTTTCTTATGGGGCTTCCTTCAGAATTTTCTCCCTTGAAAAACGGATTTGTCTGGAAAACATAGCCTCCGGCACCGCTCAGACTTGCACTATGTGTTATGCGCGGCTTTTCCGGCGCGTTATCATTAATAGCAGAAGCCGCAGCTGATAGGGATACAAGCCCGAATGCAGCCGCGGCATATAAAGTTTTCAAGATTCCGGTCATACTTCCGATTTGAAGTGCCTACAGATTTTTAAGGCACTCGGTTACGTTGGCAGAAATCCTTTCAAGAATGCTTTCTTCTCCGGATACACCTTCTGCTGCCACGAATTTTTCTCCGGTAATGCTTTCGTAAAGCTCAATATATCTTTCAGTGATGCCCTTGATGATTTCAGGAGTCATTTCAGGGACTGCCTGTCCTTCCTGTCCCTGGAAGCCGTTAGCCATAAGCCACTCGCGTACGAACTCTTTGGAGAGCTGTTTCTGCTTTTCGCCTTTGGCCAGCCTTTCTTCATAGCCTTCAGCATAGAAATATCTTGAAGAGTCAGGAGTGTGGACTTCGTCCATAAGGTAGATTACTCCGTCTTTCTTTCCGAATTCATATTTTGTATCTACGAGAATCAGCCCCATCTTCGCAGCGATTTCAGTACCGCGCTGGAAAATCGCACGGGTGTATTTTTCGAGCTGTTCGTAATCCTCGCGGCTTACAAGTCCCTGTGCTATGATTTCCTCTTTTGAAATATCTTCGTCGTGTCCTTCCGCTGCTTTTGAGGTAGGGGTGATAAGAGGCTCGGGGAATTTCTGGTTTTCAACCATTCCGTCAGGCATTTCCACTCCGCAGATAGTGCGTTTTCCTGCCTTGTATTCTCTCCATGCATGACCTGAAAGATAGCCGCGGATGACCATTTCTACCTTGAAAGGCTCGCATTTGTGTCCTACAGTGACCATCGGATCCGGAACTGCTATTTTCCAGTTAGGGAGAATGTCTGAGGTAGCATCGAGGAACTTCTCGGCTATCTGATTGAGAACCTGTCCTTTGAAAGGAATTCCTTTAGGAAGAACTACGTCGAATGCAGAAATTCTGTCAGATACGACCATTACCAGATACTTGCCGTCGATGTCATATACATCGCGTACCTTGCCTGTGTATTTCCCTGTCTGTCCCGGGAAATGGAAATCTGTCTTGACAATTGCGTCCATTTTTATTCGTTTTTAAATTTTGAGCGGTGCAAAAATAGTCAAAATAATTTTACTTGCATACCATTATGTCCAGAATCATCGTGTCAGTGTTCTGCATTCCTACAGAACCGATTTTTCCAAGATTCCGGATGGTTTTCTCAATGTCTTTTTCAATAATGCCGTCATGTTCGGATATGCATGTGCCGTCCATTGCCAGTACTGCGGACTGGATTGCCGATGATACTCCCGAAGCTACCTTCATTGCGCATCCTACCTTGGCCCCGTCACATACCATTCCGGTAATATTTCCTATCATATTCTTTATAGCAGCGCAGATATGCTCATAATCTCCTCCGCGCAGATATACGATACCGCATGAGGAACCGGTAGATGCGATGACGCATCCGCACAATGCTGAGAGTTTTCCCAGATAGCCTTTAATATGTATGGCCACAAGATGGCTGAGTATCAGTGCCCTGGCAAGCTCCTCATCCGGAGTTCCGTATTTCATTGCGTATGCTATTACAGGCATAGTGACAGTGATTCCCTGATTTCCGCTTCCGGAGTTACTCATTGCAGGAAGTGTGCATCCTGCCATTCGGGCATCAGATGCAGCTGCAGTAAGTGACATGGCGTAGCTCATGAAGTCATTGCCGAAAACGGACAGGTAGTTTTCCGAGTTTATGGTCTTTCCTACTTTCAGTCCGTACTCTCCGGACAGTCCTTCACAGGCAAGTCTGAGATTCATGTCCCTTGATTCAAGTATGAAACGGATGTCTTCAAAATCAGCACTTTGGGCGAATTCGTATATTTCCCTGACACTCAAATGGTAGTCAAGGGTCGTCTTATGCTCCTCCTTTGTTCCTCCGGTTTCCGTGCGGTTGTTTTCTAGTACGTTACCGTCAAAGCTTGTTTCTACGATATTGTCGTGGTCATCTTCTATGACAGAGTATGCTTTGTGGGTATCTCCGGCAGAGACAGTGACTTTTGTATACAGCTTGTGTCCTGTTTCGCTTCTTGAAATCTTCACCTTGCCGGCTGCGACAAGCTCTTTGGCTCTTTTGACAGCACCGTCGCACAAGTCGTGCAGTACCTCAAGTCCATAACATGACTTTCCGCATACTACTCCGAGGGCTGCTGCAATATGGAGACCTATCATTCCGGTTCCCGGAATTCCGACTCCCATTCCGTTTTTCAGGATATTTCCGCTGACTTCTACATTGATGTCGAAATCTGCGGTTTTTCTCCATTCCTCTGTTTTGCATTCCGGACAGTTTTCTGTCAGGATTTCAACGGCTTTGGATGCCGCCAATGCTACGGTTATCGGTTCTGTGCATCCCAGAGCCGGCTTCACTTCCTTTTTTACAAGTTCAATGATTTCTGCCTGTCGTGGTGTCATAGCGAGAAAAATTTTAATGAAGATGATAAAACAGCATCAATTATATCTTGATTTTTTATGGTTTCTATAGGAAATCCGAAGCATATTGTTTTATAAGTTCCCGGAGAGTAGGAAATTCCTGCGGAAATTCCGCTGTCTGCATATTTAAATAAAGAGGTTGCCTTGCGGCTTGCAGGGGCAATTCCGTCAGGTGTTTCCACACTGTAACAGACTTCATTTACAGTATTGTAAAAATTAAATCCGCGTTCTGTCTCCTGGCATTTGAATACGTCATTGCTTGCAGGAACGGGAACTACTTCCGCACTTTGGCTTGCATAGTTGGTGACCCATTTATATCCGAGAACTTTTCTGGCAAAGTCAATGGAAGCGGCTCTGAATGTGCTGTCGCATTCGACAGGAAATACTTTATCCCAAATATCTGTACCTATATCCGCTCCGGAAACCAGTATATTCCCTCCTTCGGAAGCGAAAGCGGAAAGTGTATTTTGCATCTCCTGTGTAAAAACTCTGAATTTGTCCGGGACTGCTCCTCTTCCTTTCTTTGTAGTCACTTGTTTCCCGCAAATGATATCCGCACTCCAGGCCTCTTTTCTCAGTGTAGAATCAGTTGTAAACGCTTTTGCACTTGCTGAAAAGAAAGGGTATCCTGCTTTCATTACGGCTTTGCCGTGAATATAAGGATAATCAAATGTGTTTCCTGCGGCTTGTTTTCCTGCATATCCTGTATAAGAAGCTCCGAACCCGGGATTTTCATCAGAAATATATGGCATATCCCGTCTGGTCTGGTACATTTCACCGATAAAGGACATGTCTTTTATATAAGGAACGCCGCTGTCCAGTCTGTTGTCAAACCCGGCATACTGCGGTGTATCAAACCATGCAGGACTTGATACTCTGTCGAAGTTATTCACTATAAGGACGGCTCTGTCAGACACCCTCTCTCTGCTTCGGCATCCGTCCCTGCCGTAATCTTCAGGTATTCCGACACTGAGAATTTCGCTTGGAAAACTTGTTCCTCCTGCATTTCTGGCCACTATCTTGAAACTGTATATATGACCTGGATTTATGTCAATTTCAGTTCCGATATATCCGTCTGTATATTGTATGTTTGGGATTTCTACACCATTGTCAAAACTTCCTCCATCTATTCTCGTATATAGTACATAGCTTTCTGCGACCGCCGTCGGCTCCAGTGTGTCGCGAGTATTTTTCCAGCTTAGTACGCTCTTGTATTTACCGTTCACATTGCGTATGCCTGCAGAGAATGAGTTTACTGGAAGAGGCTGTACTTTGTACTCGCAACTGTATCTGTTGCTTAAATATTTAAGTATTCCCTTATATATTGCGCGGCTGACAGTAAAACGGAATTCTGGATCCAGCCCGTGTTTCATGTCTGCGAAATTCTGGTGTGAAAGCATTTCGAGCAGCATGGTAGGGACTCCTGTCGTGCGTGATTCGCTGTATGATCTGTCCCAAATATGTCTGCGACTCCAAAGTGGGTCAAATCCGGCTCTTACATCGCGCACGACCTGGCTTTGTATAAGGTCTGTCAGCTCTCGTCCGGTCATCCTGTCACTACCGTCTGCGAATCTGCTGCTTTTATCACACAGTAGCGTATATATTCCCAAAGTGCCGATGATAGAGTCGTTACTGCTGAAGCCTGCATCTGAGTGAAAGGCAAAAGCCAGATCAATAGGAATATTGCGGCCTTTCTCTTTCGGGTTGAACCTTGAGCCTCCGCTTAATTCTTTCACCCATTTGCCTCTGGACATGAAGTCATCCCTGTAGTCGTTCATCTGGTCATTCTGACTAAAGACTTCGGTGTCGCATCCGGACCACTGCATCCAGTATCGGGCACCTTCGGCATATCTTGGCAGTCCTGATGTCTCAGCGGAGAAAGAGTCATTCGCAGCCGGTTTCCTGGCTATGTTTCCCATTCCTCCGCCTACTTTTACCGCGTCTGCAGTCACCACACTGCCGCTTTTGTGTTTCCTGCCTGATGGCGTGACATTGTCAAGATAAATGTTTCCTGATGTCCCTTTGTCAAATTCAAAAGTGCCGAGGTATATCCATGTGCCTCCGCCCATTTTCTGGTTTACGAAGAAGTGGCTCTCTCCGCCCATATGCCGGACAGTATAATGTGCGGACTCAGTGCTTTGAGGAAGAGATTTATATGATACATAGACAGCGTATTCTCCTCTGCGAGGTATATCCGGTGTCCAAGTGGCCGAGCATACTTTTCCTGAATTTTGTGTTGACTCTATACATTCTGTCATCCGGGTAGTTCCATTCTTGAAAGGATTCTGTAAGGAGTCATATATTGGCATTATGTCTGCAAATCCTTCTCCGGCATTTTCCCACTTGCCGGTTTCGGAATATTTTCCAAATCTGCGCAAGTCTGGATATATGTCATAATCTGCATTGAAATGGGTATCGTTGTCTGTTATTATTTCCGCCTTTTGTGAGTCTCTCTCTCTGGGCAAAATAACGTTTGCTCCTGCGTTCTCGAGCATAGGAACAAGGTAGGGCAGGACAAAACCCAGAGTAAACATATCTTCAACAGTCTGGAAAAGACATGGCCGCTGCCATCTCCAGACACCGTTGTTCTGGTCATAGAATTTGCCGTGGCTCTGCCACACCGCAATATGCCGGCCGCTGAGGCCATCCGGAAAACTTCCCGCAGATTGGCGTTCTACAAGAGGAAAAGTGTCATATCTCCTGTCTTTGATTTTGTATGGAGTATTATCCGGACTTCCGGAAAAACCGAGTTCAGGTGTTATCAGCTTTTCCATTTTCGTCCTTTCGCAGTAGATTCCTCCAAGACGGTAATTGACATACCCATCAGGGAAAAGCTCTTTTAATGTGCTTTTGAACCATTGGTAAGATTCATATTTCCAGGGCAAGTCTCCAAGGCTGCGTGTAAAATAGAAGTCGATATATGTGCCGCGTTTCATTACGGCTTTCATTTTCAGTTCTCCTTTTACGGAAGTTTTTTCCTGAATCAGCACGCTGAGTGAGTCGCAGACGGGCTTGAAGTCTTTGACTATCTTGCTTTGGGAAAATGCCGGCAAGACAAGCAGTGTGAAAAATATAAGACTTATTGATTTTCTTATAGCCATTTTCAAAAAAATTAAAAGAATCAGTGTCTGGACGATTTTATTCCTTGCGTTTCCTGCACAGATTCCAGGCAATTACAGTAAGTATGGCTCCTGATGCTACCCCCAGACTGTCTGCCCTGAAGTCATTTATATCACAGCTTCTGTAGCCTGTCTCTGCTTGTAGAAGCTCAATTACGCCACCTGCCAGAACTCCGGCAACTATAGTCAATGTTATGAATGCAAGGAATTTTTTCGGTTTCCATTCAGTTTTTCCCCATACCATTGTCATCAATATGGGGAAAGGGAAAAACATTATGAAATGTACGATTTTGTCTGTAGGTATCCCGAACCATTCAGACCTTACTTCAGGAACAGAACTGAAATCCAGAAGGCATAGCAACAGTATTGATGTCAGATATGCAAGGAAAATAATCCAACTTAGTATGTATCTGAATTTATTCTTCATTTTATTTCCAGTTTCGCTTGATGTGTTTCCGCGCAATCAGGGTTAATATAGAGTTTATTTCATGTATTCGTAAACGGTACGCATCATTTCTTCATACTGCTCCTCCATACTTTGCAGAAGTTTGTACTGTGCTTTTGTCCTTACAAGGTTATGCTCAGCATATGCGGTCTTGTAGTATTTGTCACCGTCTATATAGTCCATCAGGAAGCGCAGAACCTGTTCATATGTTATATATTTTGCAGAGAAGGCAAGCCAGTATGCTTCAGCCTTGGTCATGTGTTCTTTCATCATTGAGAGGTATCCTGCAGTATAAGCCTTGAACATCTCCATTGACATTGATACTTTTGACAAATCTCTGTCATCTTCGGCTCCTGTGTTGGTATAGGACCTTATTGCATCGCCGAAATCATTCAGGCATGTGCTGTTCATGCAGGTATCAAGGTCTATTACACAAAGCATATCACCTTTCTTGTCGAACAGGATGTTGCTGATTTTCGTGTCATTGTGGGTTACTCGTTCTGGAAGAGTGCCATTTTCAACCATAGACCAGAATGCCAGCATTTCTTCACGTCTGCTTTCTATCCAGCTTATTTCTTCTGCCACTGATGCTTTTCTTCCTGCAGCATCGCGGGCCAGTGATTCATCCCACTGTGAGAATCTCCAGCGTATATTATGAAAACCTTTTATGGTTTCATTGAGTTTTGTGTCAAAATCAGCAAGCATGGCCTGGAATTTTCCTATGCCGACACCTCCTTTTTCAGCCAGAAGGGGAGTGTCGGCTTTTTCATAACTCATTGATTCTTCTATGAAAAGGGACATTGTCCAGAAGTTTCCGTTTGCATCTTTCAGGTATAGATCCGGGGTTGTCAGACTTTTTTCTGAATCACTTATGCTTTCCGGCCTTCTTTTGATTACTGTCATAGCCTCCCGCATAGGGTCACCGCCGTTTTCTGCAATTTTCTTTTTCAAATGCTCTGTTACAGCCAGAATATTCTGCATCATTCCCGGAACATCAGGAAAGACAGTGTGGTTTTTCCTTTGCAGGATGTATCTCGGACCTCCGTTTGCAGAACATGCAATATAAGTGTCGTTTATAAATCCGGGTCCGATGGCTTTGATTTCAGTTATCTCACCTTCGGTAAGGAATGCCGAAGATATTCCAATAAGTTCTTTTTCTGTATAGGTCGTCATATGCACTTGCTGGCTTTTGTTTCTGGATTAATATGGATTCCGGCTTAAATATTATTCTGAAGCTGGAAGAAAATCAAGAAGTCCGAAAAAGTCCGGGCGGTGAAAATCAGGGGAAGGTACATCTACTCTGTTCCAGCTAAGGAAATGAGGATGGGCTGTTTTGTCTCCGCATTTGAAGAAGTTGGCTCTGACAGTGGCAGGAAGCTTTTCCGGATTGATTCCTATTATGTCGAAAGGAATGCACATTGCAATGCTCCATCCGAAAATCTTGCCTTCAAGGTTTCTGGATTTGTGGGCAAGTGTGGAATGTCTTATTACTTTTTTCAGTACTTCCGGCGGAAAGTGGGTACATTCGGTCCTGCTTTTCCTCTTGGCTCCCAGTAAAGTGCCTATACAGTTCATTTCAAAGTTATAGTATGTTCCGTCTGACGGGTCTGAAATGAAAAACTCGCAGCAACTGTCCTCCCAAACTGGTCCGTTGTCCTCTAACGCCAGGGCTCTTAAATCAAGCCCTCTGACGTGGTATAGTACGGCAATGTGAGTTTTACTTCTTGCTACTGAAAATGCAGTGTCCGGACTGTAGGGAAAATCCTTTTCCCAGCATACTTCTCCAATGAAGGACTTCGCCCCGCCTGTTTCCATGGCCATGTCGAGTTCTTCGTATGTCATCTTTTCCAAATCCGGAATAAACGGTATATTCAATGTTTTCATTGTCTGAAGCTGGTTTAAAGTATTTTGAAAATCCAATTTGTCAGATTTAGAGGGCCTGCATGTCATTGAGTTTCTTATAGTAGCCGTCAAGGGCAATAAGTTCTGCGTGTTTTCCTCTTTCGACGATTTCGCCTTCATGTAGGACACAGATTTCATCTGCATTCTTGATTGTCGAGAGCCTGTGTGCAATAGCTACTGTTGTACGGGAGGTAGTAAGTCTGTCCAAGGCTTCCTGAACAAGTCGTTCTGATTCTGTATCAAGAGCTGAGGTAGCTTCGTCAAGAATAAGTATTGGGGGATTCTTCAATATCGCCCTAGCTATGCTTATCCTCTGTCTCTGCCCTCCTGAAAGTTTTCCACCTCTGTCGCCGATGTTGGTTTCGTATCCTTCTTCTTTCTCCATTATGAAGTCATGGGCATTGGCTACCTTTGCCGCTTCTTTGACTTGTTCAATAGTAGCACCTTCGACACCGAATGAGATGTTGTTGAAAATAGTATCGTTGAACAGGATAGCTTCCTGGTTTACATTTCCTATCAGGCTTCTCAGGTCCTTGATTCTGAAATTCTTGATATTTTTTCCGTCCAAAAGTATTTCACCAGAAGTTACATCATGGTATCTTGGAATCAGGTCTACCAATGTGGATTTTCCTGATCCTGACTGACCTACAAGTGCCACCGTTTTTCCTTTTGGAATCGTAAGGTCAATATGTTTGAGGATTTCTTTTCCCGGCTCATATGAGAAACATACGTTTCGGAATTCTATCTTGTCATTGAATGATGTCAGTATATCTGGATTTTCCGGTTCTTTAATATTGTTGACAGCTTTAAGTATCTTATCGACACGTTCCATAGAGGCAAGTCCTTTAGGTATGTTATATCCAGCTCTTGCAAATTCCTTCAGCGGATTCAGTACACTATAAAGAATGACCATATAAAATATGAACGTAGGAGCATCTATAGGTGCGGAATCAGAGAGTATCAGGGAGCCTCCGAACCAAAGTACTATCATAATCATCACTGTACCCAGAAATTCGCTGAGAGGGTGGGCGAGTGATTGTCGCATAGCTACTTTGCTGCTCGCTTTCCTGAGTTCATTGCTGACTTGTATAAATCTATCCGTCATTCGGTCTTCTGCTATAAATGCCTTGATAATGCGAAGACCTCCAAGAGTTTCGTCCAGCTGTGACATTGTGTCGCTCCATTTGCCCTGAGCCTCAAGAGACTGTCTTTTCAGTTTCTTGCCTACAGCACTCATTCCCCAGGCCATCAGAGGGACGACCAGTAGAGTAAACAGGGTGAGCTGCCAACTGGTGATTATTAGTGTACTGAAATAGAATACGATAAGTATCGGATTTTTGATAAGCATATCAAGTGAGCTTGTGATTGAGTTCTCTATTTCGCCCACATCTCCGCTCATCCTGGCTATTATGTCTCCTTTCCTTTCCTGAGAGAAGAATCCCAAAGGAAGAGACATCATTTTCTTATATACCATTATCCTGATATCACGGACAACACCAGTACGTAGCGGAATCATAACAGCAGACGATCCGAAGTAGCACGATGTCTTCAGAGCTGTCATTATTCCGAGGAACAGTCCGAGAATAAGTAGTGTTACAGATCCTCCGAACCTGTCAATCATAACTGTGACATAGTAGTAGAGGTTGTTTTTCAATGTGTCTGCCATGCCTGCACCGCTGTCCCAAGGTATGAATTTATAAACAGTGGTATCCATCTTGAACAGTATTTGCAGGATAGGGATTATAAGGGTAAATGAAAAAATATTGAATACAGCTGAAAATATATTTAAGACAACAGCTCCTGTCAGATATTTCTTATATGGCGCAACAAAGCGCTTCATCATTTGCCAAAATTCTTTCATCGTTTATATAGCGTCTCTAATTTGTATAAACGGCAAATATAATGTTTTTTGCAATAATAGCACTTGTCAGAGCTCTGGAAAATTACATTATACAGGATTCTTCCATGGAATCAAAGCCAGAGCATTGCGCTGTATCCGGCAATCAGTGCTACAACGCAGTTGATGACTTTTGCCCACAGAAAACTTAATTTGCTTTCCGCCAGCAGAGGCAGGGATGAGTGCCCGTCTTGTGAAATTGAGCTGGCAAGAAGCACGGGAAATGGCACAAGACCGCTTGCATAAAGAGTAACGAAAATCATGTGGGGTCCAGACTCGGGGATTATACCTACTGCTACTGCCAGAATTATCATTATGGCAGTATTATCGCTGATCCATTCGCTTATATCTATGAACTTGAGCCCGAATTCCATCAGAGCGAGTACCCCGAAAGTCCATAAAAAAATGGTGGGAAGATGTTTCTTTACAATGTGATTCCAGATATGCTCGTCAACGAAATGGTCAGAGGCAAATACTAGTACGCTTAAGACAGTAATGCTGAGTCCTGCAAAAAGATAGTACATCCATTCTTCGCTAAGCAGGTTGATGTTTATTCCGTGATGGCAGTGTGCTTCGGTACCGTGTTCGTGGCTGAGATTTCCTGTTACCAGAGCGACGATAAATAGCAGTACCCCTGCAAAAAGCAGAATGCGTTTCCATCCGAAATGTCTTATTTTCTTTTCTGACGGCAATGTGTTGTTGTGTTCGTGTTCATGGATTTCAAATGTGTCTGACTCAAGCCTTTTGTCAGTTGCAGGAATCAATTTGTCTTTTTTCAGTACTTTCTCTCCCACGACATCAACAAGAATGCCGCTGACAATGGCGATTGCAAATAGCAGCAGGAATATTGGCATGGCTTCATCCGGCATCATTGCCATTATCATAAATGCTTCGTCTCCGGATGATGCTATCATCATTGCTATGAGAGCTCCGAAACTGATGATTCTATGTGTGTAGAGAGATACTGCTGCAAACCCTCCCATGCATCCGGGAATCAGACCTAGAAGTCCGGATACGACTACTTGTCCTATGCGAGTACGTTTAAGACCGGTAAAAATGAGGCCTTTTGATTCTATATTAAGGGATTCTATCATCATCATCATTATGACGACGAGGCCCGTTATGAGTATTGAGTTACGGATTATTTCTGTCAGCATGCAATACGTTTATTATTCTATAAAGCCAGTAATGAAAAGGTTTACAATGGGTCTGGATGGAGAGTTTGTTGTAAGTGTAACTATAACCAGAGCCTCACCTGCCGGTAGTCCTGCGGTGTCAAGATGTACTTTTACAGATCCTTCATAACCGCACTTAACTGCAGGTGTATCATATGTTTTGCAGGATTTTGCATCAACGTCAATCTTGAATACTTTAAAATCTGACTTCCCTGTATTCTTGAATGTGAACGTAGCATCTACAGGTGTCCCGGCTTTGATTTTTCCAAATGTGTAGGAACTTGAATTGAATAAAGGTCTGGAACCGTTTTCCCTTTCGCTTTTTGAAAGGTTACTGAAGTTTTCTTTGGTAAAAGCGAATATTGCCAGTTCTGATCCGTCACTTTCTGCAACCGTGTGCACCGGATTGCCGTTTCTGACTGCTTTATAAGTCTGACCGTTTACTGTTGGAGTGGTGTAATACCAGTTCTTCCCCCAAAGGCTTCTGTCTGCATTTACGGAAATCTGCAGTTTTGCCGTGCTTTTGGCGGGAATAGGGTTCGGAACAGCTTTTACAGTCAGGTTTGAACTGGTTTCCTTAAATCCCAGATTGATCGGAGAGGATGACAGGTTGGCGACTGTAATCTCTGTACTTCTGGCTTCTCCCTGCTCTATATTACCACATTTGATTTCAATATCCTTTAATCCGAGACTTCCTAAATGTACAGGATACATTTCTTCAAGCGGGAGTTTTTTCTGATGAGATATGCCTCGGAGCCTCAAGATGACAGGTTTTCCTATTCCTGAAATATATACTGTCAGGCCTTTGTCAAACGGATACGGGCCTTCGTCGTTGGTGTATGTCGCGGATATTTCACCGCTTTCACCTGGCTTTATCGGTTCTCTTGTCCATTTTACATTTGTGCATCCGCAAGATGTGATAACACTATGTATAAGCATCGGTTTGGTGCTTATGTTCTTTACATTGAATTTGCAGCTTTGTTCTCCGTCAGACAACATTATGTCTCCGAAGTCGTGGACTGTCTTGTCAAACTCCGCTATACCTCCCACTTTTTCCTGGGCTACTGTAAGTACTTGACAGCAAAGTAATAATGCTGCGATTGAGAGTGTCTTTACTATCTTATTCATAATAAGTGTTTCAATTAATAAAACAAGAGTTTTACTTTGCATTGTGCAAAGATAGTCATTTAAACATCTTCTTATAATTTGCTAATTCAAAATATTAACATAAATTTGCAGGCAAATGTCCCGACGGATATTATACCGTTTTGACTTATTAAACAATTTAAAGGATACAACAATGGCTTACAAAATTTCAGAAGACTGCGTTGCTTGCGGTACTTGTATCAACGAGTGCCCTGCAGGTGCTATTTCAGAGGGTGATATCTACAAAATCGATCCTAATGTTTGTGTAGATTGCGGAACTTGTGCAGATGCTTGCCCTATGGGTGCGATTTCTCCTGCTGAGTAGTAGATTATCGACATTTGAAACTTAAAGCGTAGCCGGCCCCAAAAGGGTCGGCTTTTGTTTTCTGAGTCCCTTATTTCGAATCACCGGGAAAATTCATCCCGCTTTTTCAATGACACAAAATACAATTCGGTACGGAAAAGGGGCCTCTGCGGTACTAATCGGCATTCAAAGACCATTCGGTACGGAAAAGGGGCCTCTGCGGTACGGAATGCCTGAAGCGACTCCGCTATTACTCCGTGATAACAATGTCATACGGAACCCCCCTTCCCAGACAATAGGAGTCAAGCAAAATGGAAATGACCAGAGTCAACTTTTTTCAGCGACAGGCTCCAATTGGAGGCACCAGTCATTTATGTCCACATTCCCGATTTCAATGGCGGTCAAGGTGCAATATAAAAATAAAGAGGGTGAAAAGTCTCATTGACTGATTCATCCTCTTTATTTTTATTTACCGGTTACCGGCAAGTGTTACTGCTCGTCAGGCCCCTGGTCATCAGGCCCGTTGTTGCCTCCCTGAGGCCCCTGAGGACCACTCTGGAACGGACCCTGTGGGCCACCCTGCTGTGCTCCGGCTGCTTTTGCCATATCTTCAGATGCAGCATGCCAAGCATTGTTCAAGGCTTCTGTGTATCTTTCGATATCGCCGATGTTCTGTGATTTGACAGCTTCTTTCAGGCTGCCGAGCGCTGTCTCGATTGCACCCTTCTTGTCAGCAGGTATCTTGTCTCCGTATTCTTTGAGGTTCTTGTCGCTCTGGAAGCAGAGAGCATCGGCATTGTTGATTTTGTCAACTCTTTCTCTTTCTGCCTTGTCAGCTGCCTCATTGGCTTTTGCCTCATCTCTCATCTTCTTGATTTCATCATCGGAAAGTCCTGATGATGCCTCAATACGTATGTTCTGCTCTTTGCCGGTAGCCTTGTCCTTTGCGGAAACATTAAGGATACCGTTGGCGTCGATGTCAAATGTAACCTCGATCTGAGGGATTCCTCTTGGAGCAGGAGCGATTCCGTCAAGGTGGAATCTTCCGATTTCCTTATTGTCTTTAGCCATAGGACGCTCTCCCTGAAGAACATGTATTTCAACAGAAGGCTGGTTGTCGGCGGCTGTAGAGAATACCTCGGACTTGCGGGTAGGGATAGTAGTGTTGGACTCAATAAGCTTTGTCATAACACCGCCGAGAGTCTCGATACCTAGTGAAAGCGGTGTCACATCAAGAAGAAGGACATCTTTCACATCACCGGCAAGTACACCGCCCTGGATAGAAGCTCCGATAGCTACGACCTCATCAGGGTTTACAGTCCTGTTAGGCTCTTTGCCGAAGAAAGACTTTACAATTTCCTGGATGGCAGGAATACGTGTTGAACCTCCTACGAGCAATACCTCGTCAATGTCAGATGCGCTGAATCCGGCATCGGAAAGAGCTTTGCGGCAAGGCTCGATAGTCCTTTGGATAAGTGTATCGGCCAACTGCTCGAATTTGGCTCTTGTAAGAGTCTTTACCAAGTGCTTTGGAATACCGTCAACTGGCATGATGTAAGGCAGGTTGATCTCTGTAGAAGTCTGGCTTGAAAGCTCTATTTTCGCTTTCTCTGCAGCCTCTTTCAGCCTCTGGAGAGCCATAGGGTCTTTCTTGAGGTCTATTCCGCCGTTTTCAGCTGCAAATTCTGAAGCCAGCCAGTCGATGATTACCTGGTCGAAGTCATCACCTCCGAGGTGAGTATCACCGTTTGTTGACTTGACCTCGAATACACCGTCTCCAAGTTCCATGATAGATATATCGAAAGTACCGCCACCCAAGTCGTAAACGGCTATCTTCATATCTTTGTTCTTCTTGTCAAGACCGTATGCAAGAGCGGCTGCAGTAGGCTCGTTTATGATTCTCTTTACTTCAAGTCCTGCGATTTTTCCGGCCTCTTTAGTCGCCTGTCTCTGTGAATCGGAGAAGTATGCCGGTACAGTAATGACAGCCTCTGTAACTTCCTGTCTCAGATAGTCTTCCGCAGTTTTCTTCATCTTCTGGAGAATCATTGCTGAAATTTCCTGAGGAGTATAGAGTCGTCCGTCAATATCTACTCTTGGAGTATTGTTGTCGCCTCTTACCACTTTATAAGGCATTCTGTCAATTTCCTTTGATACCTGATCGTAAGTTTCTCCCATAAATCTCTTGATGGAGAAAACAGTTTTGTGAGGGTTGGTGATAGCCTGTCTCTTGGCAGGGTTTCCTATTTTTCTCTCACCTCCGTCAGTGAATGCCACTACAGATGGAGTGGTCCTCTGACCTTCGTTGTTGATGATGACAGTAGGCTCGTTGCCTTCCATCACAGCCACGCAAGAGTTCGTGGTTCCCAAGTCAATACCAATAATTTTTCCCATAATATAAATTTCCTTTTTATTTCTTGTTATTAAATCATCCTGCTGTCCTGAGGTTCCATTCGAAGGCATCCTTGCGGACAACGCTGGGAGTAATAACGAATGTTGTGCCAATCGGAAACTTGTCCTTTCTTGTGCCAAAATGGCAGAAAAACTGTGTCATGAACTGACATTTTACTGTTAAATTGAAGCAAATCTTGTCTGACAATACTTTCTTTCTGTTAAAATATGGTATCTTCGCAGACTGTAGGCTGGTTCGTCCATTATGTACGGTATGCCTGTTTTATTTTTGAGACAATGATTTACAGAAAATTATCCGAACAGGAGTTCAAGGATGCGCAGGACAGGATCCTGTATGAAGACAATCATCTGATTGTTGTAAACAAGAAAGTAGGGGAGATTGTTCAGGGAGACAAGACAAATGATGAGACTTTGGGCGATTTATACAAGTCTTTTATTGCAATGAGGGATGCAAAGCCTGGGAATGTTTTCGTCGGTATTCCACACAGGCTTGACCGCCCTGTAAGTGGAGTTGTCGTTCTGGCCAAGACATCAAAGGCATTGGAGCGGATGAATGCTATGTTTCGGGACGGAGGTGTTCATAAATTCTATTGGGCGCTGGTTTGTGGCCGTCCTGCTGAAGATGAGGCTGAGTTGTCATGTTATCTCGTGAGAAATGAAAATCAGAACAAGTCGTATGTATATAGGGGAGACCCGGCAAAGCGTAAGGATGCAAAACTTGCCAGGCTGAAATACAGGCTGGTAGGTACTACGGAAAGGTACTTCCTTCTGGAAGTGGAACTTATGACAGGACGTCATCATCAGATAAGATGTCAGCTTGCAGATATGGGATGCGTAATCAAAGGAGACCTTAAATATGGGGCTCCGCGCTCCAATCCTGACGGAGGAATTTGTCTTCATGCAAGGAGAATAACGTTCGTGCATCCAGTAAGGAAAGAGGAAGTTACAGTCGAGGCACCGGTTCCTTTGGTATGGAATGGCTTCGGTGTCAGACATATTTAGAACATGCTATTCTTTAATATATTTAATAAATATTTTAATATTATGAAACGACTTCTTGAATTATCTCTGATTGCCTTGACGTCCATTGCAGCCGTCTGTTGCAGCAATGATGTCATTATACGTACTGATGTGCCGGAAAGGCAGGAAGGTCAGCAGGATATGATACAGTATGCCGCTCCTGCTATTGATACGGTAAGGGTAGGATTTATCGGATTGGGCATGAGAGGTCCAAGTGCAGTATGGCGCATGTGTCATATAGAAGGTGCTGATATTGTAGCTTTGTGTGATGTGATTCCGGAAAATGTGGAAAAATGTCAGGATATTCTTGAACAGAACGGGAGGCCTTTGGCTGTAGGTTATTATGGAGATGAAGAAGTATGGAAACAGTTGTGCCAGAGAGAGGATATTGATCTGGTATATATTGCCACAGACTGGAAAACCCATGCAAAGATGGCAGGATATGCTATGGAGCACGGGAAACATGTTGCCATTGAAGTCCCGGCAGCAATGAGTATGGATGAGATCTGGTATCTTATCGATACTTCAGAGAGGACAAGAAAGCATTGTATGCAGCTTGAAAACTGTGTTTAAGATTTCTTTGAACTGACCAGTCTTAATATGGCTCAGAGAGGTCTTTTCGGGGAGGTGCTTCACTGTGAAGGAGCATATATTCACAACCTTGAAGAGTTTTGGGACGAGTATTGGCATGACTGGCGTCTCTTGTATAATAAGGATCACAGGGGAGATGTATATCCTACACATGGTATAGGTCCTGTATGCCAGGTTCTTGATATTCACAGAGGCGACAAGATGAATGTTCTTGTTTCAATGGATAC
>URDD01000045.1 GCA_900546395.1 uncultured Bacteroidales bacterium
GTGCATCCAGTGATTCGGCATCCTTCCATGTCTCGCAAATCATAAGTACATCTTTTCTGGTCGCGCTTTCGAAAATGTCATAAGCGATGCATCCTTCGTCTTTGAGAGATGCCTCTACAAGCTTTTTTGCAGTGGAAATAACTGCTTCCCGGTTGCTTTCTTCTACCTGAATAAAAACATTTAGTCTGAGCATATTCTTAAATAATTAAATTAATAAATGGATTTCCGGACAGCATCTTGTCAGCCATCGTTTGCTGAAGCGTCCGAAATACAAATTTACAGAAAAAATTGGTTGATTGTACAGACTCTCTATGGCAGAAAGAAATTTTGATAAATTTCAAAACAGTTCCTATATTTGCACCTTGAAATTTTGAAACAGAAAAAGATGTTCGGAAATACGAAAACCACAGGCGCAGCTGCCGGTACATATTTTCACTCTGACGCATTACAGGCTAATGCTCCTGTTTCCATTTTTCTCATTTTGGAGATTTGATTCGACCGTTCCCGGCAGGGATGGTCGTTTTTTTTAATGGGTTTATTCGATTTAATCTTTGATATATAATGGACAGAAAACTCGGCGCGACACTAAAGTTGGAAAACGGGATGGAGTTCAAAGGATACTCTTTCGGCTATGACCAGGTATGTGATGGGGAAGTGGTGTTCTCCACTGCCATGGTAGGCTATCCGGAGAGCCTTACAGACCCGTCTTACTCAGGACAGATTCTATGTGTGACATTCCCTCTGGTAGGCAACTACGGAGTTCCATCGGACGATAAAGACCAATATGGCATATCCAGGAACTTCGAATCGGACAAGATACATGTCAAGGGGCTTGTTATTTCAGACTACTCATTCGAGTACAGCCATTGGCAGGCGGTAAAGAGTCTGGATCAGTGGCTTAAAGAGCAGAAAATACCGGGAATATATGGGATTGACACCAGAGAGCTTACCAAGATATTGCGTGAGAACGGCTCAATGCTCGGAATCATCGTGCCGGAAGGATGTGCTGCTGATTTTCCTGTAGAGAACCCTAACCAGGTAAATCAGGTCGCTATCGTCAGCTGCAAGGAAGTGGTGCGCTACGGAAGCGGTGACAAGAAAGTGGTCCTGGTAGACTGTGGAGTAAAGAACAATATCCTGCGCTGTCTTATAAACAGGGGAGTGGAAGTGATAAGAGTTCCTTGGGACTATGATTTCAATACTCTCGAGTATGACGGACTTTTCATTTCCAACGGTCCCGGTAACCCGGCATTGTGCGGAATTACTGTAGAGCATATCCGCAAGGCAATGGAAAATGACAAGCCGATTTTCGGAATCTGTATGGGTAACCAGCTTCTCTGTACTGCCGGAGGTGCATCTACATATAAATTGAAATACGGTCACCGCAGTCATAACCAGCCGGTGCGTATGGTGGGTACCAACAGATGTTTCATCACTTCGCAGAATCACGGTTTCGCTGTCGATAATGCTACTCTCGGTGCTGACTGGGAGCCTCTTTTCGTGAACATGAATGACGGTACCAACGAAGGTATCAGACACAAGACAAAGCCGTTCTTCTCGGCTCAGTTCCATCCTGAGGCAACGAGCGGACCTACCGATACCGAATTCCTGTTCGACGAATTTATCGGAAGACTCTAAAAAGGATAAATCAAAAAGCTCATTAAAGATTGAAGATATGATAGACAACAATATAAAGAAAGTAGTTATCCTGGGATCCGGTGCTTTGAAAATCGGAGAGGCCGGTGAGTTTGACTATTCCGGTTCGCAGGCGCTCAAGGCATTGAAGGAAGAGGGGATAGAGACAGTACTTATTAACCCTAACATTGCTACAGTGCAGACTTCTGAAGGCGTGGCTGACAAGATTTACTTCCTGCCGGTGACACCGTTTTTCGTGGAGAAAGTCATAAAGAAAGAGGCCCCTCAGGGCATTCTGCTTGCATTCGGCGGACAGACAGCTCTGAATTGCGGAGTGGAACTCTATAAAAGCGGAGTGCTCGAGCAGTACAATGTAAAAGTGCTCGGAACACCGGTACAGGCCATTATCGATACTGAAGACAGAGAGCTCTTCGTGGAGAAACTTGACCAGATAGACGTAAAGACCATAAAGTCACATGCTGCTGAAACAATGGATCAGGCACGTGCAGCTGCCGCAGAGTTGGGCTATCCTGTGATTATCCGTGCAGCATATGCACTCGGCGGTCTCGGATCAGGATTCTGTGATGATGAGAAGCAGCTTGAAGAAATCTGCGAAAAGGCATTCTCATTCTCGCCGCAGGTGCTGGTAGAGAAGTCTCTCAAGGGGTGGAAAGAAATCGAGTATGAAGTGGTAAGGGACCGTTATGACAACTGTATTACAGTCTGCAACATGGAGAACTTCGACCCGCTCGGAATACATACGGGAGAAAGTATCGTAGTGGCTCCGTCACAGACACTGACCAACGAAGAGTTCCACTATCTGCGCGAACTTTCCATCAGAATCGTACGCCATATCGGTATCGTGGGAGAATGTAACGTCCAGTATGCTTTCAACCCTGATGCAATGGACTACAGGGTCATTGAAGTAAATGCCCGACTCAGCCGTTCTTCAGCCCTTGCTTCAAAGGCAACAGGTTATCCTCTTGCATTTGTGGCTGCGAAGCTCGGACTCGGCTATGGCCTCTTTGATCTCAAGAACTCAGTCACAAAGGAAACTCCTGCATTCTTCGAGCCGGCTCTTGATTATATAGTATGTAAAATACCTCGCTGGGATCTTTCCAAGTTCCATGGAGTATCCCGCAAGATCGGCTCCAGCATGAAGAGTGTCGGAGAGGTGATGTCTATAGGCCGTACATTTGAAGAGGCTATACAGAAAGGTCTCAGGATGATCGGTCAGGGAGCACACGGATTTGTAGGCAACAAGGAACTCAAGGTCGCTGATGTGGATGAGGCTCTGCGTGAACCTACCGACAGGCGAATATTTGTCATTTCCAAGGCAATGAGGGCCGGATATACGGTAGATCAGATTCACGACCTGACAAAGATTGACAAATGGTTCCTTGAGAAACTTGCCAGACTGGTGCGCACATACAACTCAATGCAGGAGTATGAAAACTGTGAAGCTATGCCTGTAGAGCTTCTTCTTCAGGCCAAGCAGCAGGGATTCTCTGACTTCCAGATAGCAAGAGCCATCTACAAGGACAAGATTGACAACGAGCAGGCCCAGAATATGGTAAGGGTCTTCAGAAAGGCTCATGGAATAGTTCCTTGCGTGAAACAGATAGACACCCTTGCAGCAGAGTTCCCTGCGCAGACCAACTACCTGTACCTTACTTACAATGGTAATTTCAATGATGTCAAATACTTGCATGACCATAAGTCGGTGATTGTCCTCGGATCAGGAGCTTACAGAATCGGAAGTTCGGTAGAGTTTGACTGGTGTTCGGTCAATGCACTCCAGACTATACGCAATGAAGGCTACAGGGGAGTGATGATCAACTACAATCCTGAGACAGTATCCACTGACTACGACATGTGTGACAGACTCTACTTCGATGAACTTACATTCGAAAGAGTGATGGACATATATGAGTTCGAGCAGCCTCACGGAATGATAGTTTCTGTAGGTGGACAGATTCCTAACAACCTGGCTCTCAGACTAGACCAGAGTGGAGTTAATATCCTTGGAACCAAGGCGTCATGCATTGACAAGGCTGAGGACAGACACAAGTTCTCGTCTATCGTCGATGCTTTGGGCATTGACCAGCCAAAGTGGAAGGAACTCACTACTCTTGATGATGTGAATTCTTTTGTTGACCAAGTAGGCTATCCTGTTCTTGTGAGACCGTCATATGTGCTTTCAGGGGCTGCTATGAATGTCTGCTACAACGAAGACGAACTCAGACGCTTCCTTTCTCTCGCATCAGAAGTTTCAAAGAAGCATCCTGTGGTCATCAGTGAGTTCATGCAGAGATGCAAGGAGATTGAGTTCGATGCAGTGGCTGACTGTGGAGAAGTGATAGCTTATGCCATTTCAGAGCATATTGAGTTTGCAGGTGTCCATTCCGGAGACGCTACCATACAGTTCCCTCCTCAGAAACTTTATGTGGAGACAGTCAGAAGAATCAAGAAGATTGCAAAGAAAATCGCTGCTGCTCTTGAGATTTCAGGACCTTTCAACATCCAGTTCCTTGCCAAGGAAAATGCTATTAAGGTCATTGAGTGTAACCTCCGTGCATCAAGAAGCTTCCCGTTTGTTTCAAAGGTGCTTAAAATAAATCTTATCGAGCTTGCGACAAAGGTGATGCTCGGCAAAAAGCCTACACCTCCGCGTAAGAGTGCCTTCGATCTTGATTATGTAGGAATCAAGGCTTCACAGTTCTCGTTCTCTCGTCTGCAGCAGGCTGACCCTGTGCTTGGAGTGGATATGGCATCTACTGGTGAAGTGGGATGTATAGGAGACGATTTCAACGAGGCTCTTCTTAAATCAGTCCTTTCAGTAGGTTACAGGATTCCTTCCAAGAATATACTCATTTCTTCTGGAGATGCTCTGCAGAAAGCTGATTTGCTCGGAGCATGCAGACTGCTTGCGGACAACGGTTACGTGCTTTATGCTACTGCCGGTACATATAAGTATCTTGTTGAGAATGACATTCCTGCAGTACGTGTACTCTGGCCTAGCGAATGTGATGAGCCTGCTCTTGCAGGGGAGTTCGAGCCTGCACTGAAAATGCTTCAGGATAAGGAGATTGACCTGGTGGTAAATATACCTAAGAACTTCTCTACAGCAGAGCTTAGCAACGGTTACAAGATCAGGCGTGCAGCCATTGATTTCAATATCCCGCTCATAACCAATGCCCGGCTTGCTACTGCATTTATCCGAGCATTCTGTGCAATGGGAGCCGATGACATCCAGATCAAGCCTTGGGATCAGTATTGATATAGTTCAGGAATATGAATTGGGTGATTTTGATAATCGCCGGAATGTTTGAATCCGGATTTGCCTTTTGTCTGGGAAAAATGAAAGGCTTGTCCGGATTTGAATATTATGCTTGGGGCGCAGGCTTTCTGGTGTGTCTTACTTTGAGTATGGTACTTCTGGCAAAGGCCGTACAGACTATTCCCATAGGTACTGCATATCCTGTCTGGACTGGAATAGGGGCTGTCGGAACAGTCGTGCTCGGCATCGTTTTTTTCAATGAACCGGCAACATTTGCCCGTCTGTTTTTCATTACGCTGCTGATAGCTTCCGTTATTGGCCTTAAAATGGTGGGATAGCGGTACGGTCAGTCATTAACTAACTTCTAATAACCAATCATAATTTGGAATGGAAAAGAAAATTTTTTTACCATTATCATTACTGGCAGTGACATTGAGTCTGCTGTCTTGCAGCCAGGAGAAGAAACTTCCCAGGATTGCAGTGGCCGGTATCCACATCGAGTCAAGTACATTTTCTCCTGCCTTGAGCACTGAAACGTCTTTCAGAGTAGCGAGGGGAGAAGAAATCATGAAGAATACGCCGTATCTGTGCGATACTTCAGCTCTGAGTAAAAGGGCTGAGTGGATTCCTACTTTGCACGCCAGGGCGGTTCCGGGAGGTGCTGTTACAAGAGAGACTTATGAGAGTTTCGTAAACGAAATACTGGACTCATTGAGAGCAAACCTGCCTGTTGACGGTCTCCTTTACAATATCCATGGAGCGATGAGTGTCGTGGGACTTGATGATCCTGAGGGAGATATGCTGGTTAGAATAAGGGAAGTGATAGGTGATGATGCTCTTGTTACTACTCCTATGGACCTTCACGGGAATGTTTCTATGAGACTTGCTGAAAACTCTGATTTTATCAGTTGTTACAGGATGGCTCCACATGATGATGCTTTGATTATAAGGGAGCGTGCTGCAAGGACTTTGGTTGACAGGCTGACTGACGGCAGGGGAAAGCCGAAATACAAAGCTTATGTTGCAGTGCCTATCCTCCTTGCTGGGGAGCAGACCTCTACCAGGGTAGAACCTGCAAAGTCTCTGTATGACATGACCTACAAGGCGTCTGAACTGGATGGCGTTATCGATGCCTCTATCTGGATAGGTTATGCCTGGGCTGATGAACCAAGAAACCATGCTGTAGTAATGGCTCACGGAGACAATAAGGAAAATGTAGTAAAGTCAGCCGAAGAAATTGCACGCCACTTCTGGGACGTTCGCAAGGAGTTTGACTTCGTTGCACCTACCACTACATTGGAAGGATGTCTTGAAAGGGCTTTGAAGAGCGATAAGAAGCCATATTTCATAAGTGATACCGGAGACAATCCTACTGCAGGAGGAGCAGGTGATGTGACCTGGACGCTTACTGAACTCCTGAAAAGAAAAGAATTCAAAAAAGCAGGCGGACCGCACCTCATTTATGCTTCAATCCCAGATGAGGAGTTTGTCAGAAAGGCAATGGAAATAGGAGTAGGCGGCAATATTGATGCTACTGCCGGTGCAAGGGTAGATGACAGGTATGCGCCGCCGGTAAGGCTCAAGGGAAAGATTACGGCTATCAATAATGACAGAACAAACCCTGCCGTAGTAGTTCGTATCGGTAGTATGGATGTGATTGTCACCAAGATAAGGAAAGGCTTCCATTATGAGAAGGATTTTGCGGACCTTGGCTTGAATCCGCGTAAGGCAGATATCGTTATGGTCAAGATAGGATATCTGGTTCCTGACCTTTATGAAATGCAGGCAGACTGGACAATGGCCCTTACACTCGGCGGAGTCAACCAGAATCTGGTACAGCTTCCATACAAGAGAATCAAGCGCCCAATGTTCCCTATGGATTACGATATGGCGGATCCTGACCTTTCAGCAGTTTTGGTGGACTAAATCTTTATTGATATGAATAGAATAGTACTTAACGAGACTTCATACTACGGAGCAGGCTGCCGTTCAGCCATAGCAGTAGAAATAAAAAAGAGAGGATTCAGAAAGGTTCTTCTCGTAACAGACAAGTCTCTTATCAAATTTGGTGTCGCCAAGATGATAGAGGATGTACTTGCCGATGCAGGTATACCGTATGATATTTATAGTGAAATAAAGCCTAATCCTACTATCCGCAATGTTCTGGACGGTCTCGAGGCTTTCAAGACCTCCGGAGCAGATTGTATGGTGGCTTTGGGAGGAGGTTCATCGATAGACACTGCTAAGGCGATAGGAATCATCAACAACAATCCTGAATTTGCAGATGTCCGCTCGCTTGAAGGAACAGCTCCTACACGCAACAAGGCAGTGCCTACATTTGCAGTACCTACAACAGCTGGAACAGCAGCGGAAGTGACTATAAACTATGTCATAACTGATGAGGAAAACCGTAAGAAAATGGTTTGTGTAGACCCTAACGACATACCTGTATGTGCGGTTATCGACTGCGAACTTATGATGAGTATGCCGGCTTCTCTCACGGCCTCTACAGGAATGGATGCTCTTACACATGCTATAGAAAGCTTTATTACACCTGGAGCATGGACTATGAGCGATATGTTTGAGTATAAGGCTATCGAACTGATTCATCAGCATCTTTACAATGCAGTCCGGGACGGACGTGACATTCAGGCTCGTGAAGGAATGGCAGAGGCGCAGTACATAGCCGGAATGGGATTTTCAAATGTCGGTTTGGGAATAGTCCACTCGATGGCACACCCGCTCGGGGCTTTCTATGATACGCCTCACGGAGTGGCAAATGCCCTTCTCCTTCCTTATGTAATGGAATTCAATGCCGATTCGCCGTCAAGAGGAAAATATCTTCAGATAGCAAAGGCTATGGGTGTGAATACAGAAGGAATGAGTATTGATGAAGGAGTTGCAGCAGCGGTAAAGGCAGTAAGAGACCTTTCAATCAGCGTAAATATTCCGCAGAGACTCAGCGAATTAGGTGTCCGGAAAGAAGATTTGCATGATTTGGCTGTAGCTGCTTTCAATGATGTATGTACAGGAGGAAATCCAAGACCTGTGACTGTAGAGGAAATTGAGGAACTCTATAATATTGCATTCTAAGCAGCGTTGTACTGCTGAGAGAACATTAAATCCCCCAAAAGTCAAATTTATAGCCTTTCGGGGGATTAATGTCAACTTACCATTCAATAGCAGTAATATAGAAGAACCTATTTAATGTTTTGTGTTTCTGTCGTAGGACCGTAAACAGTCAGATTGCCGTCTTTTATATTCATTTTGTCAATAAAGACAACTCTTTCATTTCCAGTATTAGCAGTCCTGCCATGATAGACACAGTAAAGCTGTTTCCCATCTTTTGACCATGTGATACTGTTGTGTCCGACGCCTGTTACTATTCCTCCTTTTCCGGTGTTCTTTTCAAGAACAGGATTATTCTCTGATTTTCGGAAATGTCCTAGAGGAGAGTCTGATACAGCATATCCTACTGCATAGTTTTCTCCTCCGAAAAAGTTGGCTGAGTACATCATATAATATGAGTTGTCTCGTTTTATGATATATGACCCCTCGGTCCATCTCCTGTTGACTTCTCCTGAGGTTACTGACCTGCTTTCCCATTCAGCTTGAGTGTCTGACATTTTTGCAGGAGGACTCAGCAGCCGGACAGGGACACCTTCAACGCCTGAGAAATCAGCTTTCAGCTCAATGCCGTATATCCAGCTTTCTTCTATCTCATCAAACATGCCTTTTTCTCTTGCCCATTCAGCGATTTCGCTTTCTACAGGGTGCTTGTAGCAACATCTTGAGAAATAAAGATAATATTTTCCATCATCATCAGCCAGAACATTTGCATCAATCACAGGATAGCCAGGATCGAAAAGTGGTTTGTCAGATATTTCTTTGAATGGTCCTGCCGGAGAATCGGATACTGCGACACCGATTCTGAAATTTTCCTTTTCATTATTGGGATTGTCTTTCCAGTCAGCGCTGAAAAACATATAATAACGTCCATCCTTTTCATATACTTCAGGAGCCCAGAAAGAACCTGATGTCCAAGATTCCGGAGTCTTACCATGATATACGGCACCAAGATATTTCCAGTCTGCCAGATTTTCGGAAACATAGCAGCCAAATCCGTTCTTTACTCCGCCAGTGCCATACATATAATACTTGCCGTCTGATGCCAGCATAACATAAGGGTCTCCTAATTGTATATCAAGGGGATTGGTATATTCTATATTTTGCCGACATCCGGATGCAAGGAACAGGCAGGTGATATAAATAAGAAATTTTCTCATATCTGTAAGTTGTTTTATTTTAGATTTTCAGCGGTTTGATACAACCGTTTGAGAAATAAATATTTAACGGCGTTTTTGAGATATCGGTAACGGCTGATGAATGGTCACTTGAAGTTTTGTAACAATACTGTTCAAACAGGTTCCCTTCAAAAATAAGCGGTTTTACCAAGTAAATGTGCTTTTCCGGCTTATTGGCATCTGCTTCTAAGCTTAGAGGCAGATGCCGTTATTATTGCAAATATGAATCGTAGTTTGATCTTGTAAATTTGGCTCATTACTCTACGAAAACCATTTCTTCCAGCAGATGGTCAGCATTTGCAAGTTTGTCAATATTGAACAGTACATAACGAATGTCAAGGGAAATATTTCTGCAGTAATCAGGATCGAATACTATGTCACTCATAGTGCCTTCCCAGACACGGTCGAAATTAATACCTATCAGATTTCCGTCGGCATTGATAACAGGGCTGCCTGAATTGCCGCCTGATGTGTGGTTTGTGGCGATAAAGCATACAGGCACAGTCTGTTTGCCGTTTGTTCCGGTGACTGCCCATCTTCCATAATCCTTGGCAGCATAAATGTCGCGCAGCCTCTGAGGAATATTATAGTCGAAAATGTCAGGATTATCCTTTTCCATTATACCTTCCAGAGTTGACTGAGGCTCATAATATGCTCCGTCAGCAGGCTCATATCCGCTTATACTTCCATAGGCTACTCTCAATGTGAGGTTTGCATCAGGGAAGAAGGCCTTTTCAGGCTCAAACTCCATCTGTCCTCTCATATAATCCCTGTAAAGCAGAGTGATTTCCTGATTAAGGCGCTTTTCAGTAGGATATACCTCGCCGGCATACCATTTTCTGAACTCATTTGCGAATCTGACAGCAGGGTCTCCTGTAAGAATGACAGAATCTTTGGCTTCCAGCTTCGCTACCTTTCCGGCATCGGTAAAGACAGACTCGCTGAAAAGAGCATCGGCCCACTTGCTTATATTGCCGTATTTTGCAATTTCTTCTTTCATATATTCAGGGTGGAAAGCCTCAGGTACATCAGTGACAAATGCTTCCATCACAGCTACGAAAGATTCCTTGTCAATCGGGAGATAATAGTCCTTGAAGAACTCTTCGGACATTGATTCTGCCTTTTTTCTGTCACCTCCGGCGATTTCCTTTGCAGCGGAAGCGGCAAACTTGCAAAGCTCTATGGTTGCGGCAGTTTCGCTATAATACTCCTTGGCAAAAGTGTAAGGCTCCAAAGCCTCATATAAAGAGTCCAGGCGCGGCAGAATCGTGGCATATTCACTTCCTTTTGCCCACTGTGCAAACCTTTTTTCATATTCCTGTTTTGCAGCAACTGTTCCGAGTCTGTTGATACCCTTCATCTCGCCCTGCCATTTTTTCCAGGCGTTGGCCACTCCTGCATTCTTTGAAGAATACTGGATTCTGACCTTCTGGCTCTGTGACATGTATTGTCTCTGGATATCAAGCCTCTTTGTCCTGAGATCTATCTTTGCAGGATCTGAAACTTCAGATACATACCTTACACCTTCGGACATGATATATTCCTGAGTCCTGCCCGGGAATCCATATACAAAAGTAAAATCACCTTCCTGCACCCCGCCGAGGGAAATCTTGAAAAACCTCTTTGGCCTGTATGGCACATTGTCCTCTGAATATTCTGCAGGATTATTGTTCTTGTCTGCGTAAATACGGAAAATAGAGAAGTCTCCGGTATGGCGCGGCCACATCCAGTTGTCTGTGTCACCTCCGAATTTTCCGATTGATGAAGGCGGTGCCCCAACCAGTCTTATGTCGCTGTATTCTCTGTAGAGGAAAAGGAAATACTGGTTGCCGTAATACAGAGACTCTACAGTCGCTCTGAGTCCCTTACCTTCAGCAGTTACTTCCTTTATGAGTTTTTCAGTGTTTAGTTTTACCACAGAATCCCTTTGTGACTCTGTAAACTCCGGAACATATCCGTCAAGAATCCTTGAAGTCACGTCTTCCATTCTTTCCAGGAAGCTTACTGTCAGTCCTTTGTTTGGCAGTTCCTCGTTTCTGCTCATTGCCCAGAATCCGTCCCGCAGATAATCGTGTTCAACACTGCTGTGCTGCTGGATCTGGCCGTATCCGCAGTGGTGGTTTGTAAGGAGCAGGCCTTCTCCCGAAATGATTTCACCCGTACATCCTCGTCCGAACAGTACGACTGCATCTTTCAGTGACGCCTGATTCACGCTGTAGATATCTTCGGCAGAAAGCTTGAATCCCTTGCTTTGCATATCTCCGATACGTTCTGAAATTAGAGATGGAAGCCACATTCCCTCATCTGCAGAGGCTGTAGTTTCCGCAATGATTCCCAGCGACAGAGTTGTGACCAATGTGCCGAGAGTGTTTCTGAAAAGTCTTTTTTTTGTCATGCGGTTGTTATTTGGTATTCAAAAATTCCTCTAAAATACCTCATAAAATCTACAAAGACAAAGATGGTGCCTGAAAATTTTTCAAAATCTTCAGACACCTCCAGAAAAACAGGCTTTTTCTGATTTATCAATATTTATGTTACGTCTTACTTAAGCAAGGTTTCCTTATCAATGCCCAGGAGTTCCATCTTCTTGAGAATGGCAGGAAGCTCTTCGCTCAGGAATTCCGCACGCATTTTAGCAAGGACGGCTTCTTTGGCCCCTTCGCTTATAAAATAACCTATGCCTCTTTTGTTGAATATGATATTATCAAAAGTCAGCCTTTCGTAGCTGCGCATAACAGTGTTTGGATTTACACCGATTTCCGCACCCAACTCTCGTACTGAGAGTATTCGTGATCCTTCAGGGTATTCTCCGCTCAGGATTTTTTCACAAATCGAATCGTAGATCTGCAGAAAAATTGGCTTGTTTGAATCGAACTCCATAGCGTCAGTATTGTATTTTCTTAACTCTGAAATAAACGGCTGCCGCCAGTCCGGTGACGAGCACAGACAGATAGACCAGTGTCACAGTCCTGAAATTCCCAAAAAAGGAAGTCAGCCAGTTTGCTGTCATGTCAGGGTTGTCTGAAATCATATTTATATCATCTTTTACCATGACAGTAATCAGAATCATGGCGATTATTCCCAATGCAATATTGACCAGTATTGTCATTGCAATCTTGTTTTTCCTGAACCAGACCGCTCCTGTAAGGAAAATCATTATATATCCGAAGATATTCAATATTACCATGAAAATGTCGGCAATGCTGCCTGAATATGGAATTGAAAGGTATTCAGAACCGGAAAATATCATCACTGCCAGGCTTTCACTTAATGGACTTCCGGCAATCAATGTTATCAGAGCATCTGAGCTCATATATATGAGCATAAATGCAGCCGGCACAATGATGAGCATATTCAGCAGCATTGACAATGTCTTTTCCGCAGAGGATGCCGGTATCAGGGTGTAATAAGGGCCGAATTTTCTGTCTGTAATGTGGCCGTAGCAGGCAGCGGGCATCCAGATTATGAAAACGGAGGCAGCCGCCATAAAGAAGAAGCCTCTTCCCCCTGCATCTATATTGCTTATACCGTCAGAGCCGAAAGTGAATATCAGCTTCATTATGAAAATCACAGCAGGCACCAGGCCGAAAATCAAAATGGAAATTCCTTTTCTTGCAGCTATGCCTTTAAGGTCGCTCAAAAGTACGTTTCCGAAGCCGTGTATGTTGAAGTTATCGTTCATTTGTTCACTATATTAAAAGCTAATTGATTTTATTAAATTTTTTAACAGCTTCTTATAATTGTATTCTTTTTATTCTGCTCCATACGACTGTGCAGCATGCGATTGCCACAACTGTCTGAATGGCACTCCAAACCGGTATCATGTATTTGGCTATGTCAACCGGTTCATACCCTTTCATAAACACAGTGTTCAGAATGATGGCGTAGAACAGGATAAATAGTACTGTACAGGTCAGGAATGTGAATGCTATTTTATGTTTTTTGAATACCAACCCTCCTGCAAGGCCGGCAGCTGTCACCATATAAGGATAGAAAAACACATAGATATTATCTATAGAGTAATATGTTTCATCAGTACTAAGCAGTCCTTGTCCTATCAGACGTTTAAAAAGAGCGATATCAATTACAGGAGTGAATTGAGTGAAAATCAGGTCAGTAGTAAAATATATTCCCATAAATACAAGAGGAATAACTACTAAGCTTACAAGTATCATACTGAGGAATTTTTCCCCTGAAGATACCGGTAGCAGGATTTCCTCTTTGCCGTCTGTCTTTGACGTGAGATGTCCATATCTGAGAATAGGGAAAATAAGGAAAAAAAGCACAAATACTATGGCGGCAATCAGGACCTTGAATAATGGCAGACTGCTCCATACTTCCATTTTTGCAGTCTGGTCCTTGACAGACAAGGATATCAGCCCGTAGAAAAGGAACAGCATTGCCGGAACTAAAGAGGCAAGCAGAATGAACAACCCCTGTCCTCTGACTGTCTTTTTCACCTCATACGAAAAATACCGGCAGAATCTTCTTCCGTCAAATGTTTCACTTCGTTCCATAATGAAATTATTTTCTGAACAATCCTTTAATCAATTCTTTATGCAGGTGGACGGTGTTGAACAGAGCCTCAATGTTTACCTTGCTTTCTTCGTCATCTGTGTTCATATATACCTGTACGCTGCCTCCGGGAGTCATTTCGCTGTAAAGTGCGTCAGGATTCTTTACGTTGCTGTAGTCGAAAGTCAGTTTGTCCGCAATTTCGGCTATGCTTGCGTTAAGGAGCACATCCTGGCGGTCCAGAATGATTATAGGGTCAATTATGTTCTCCAGATCTCTTACCTGATGCGTGGAAATGAGCAGGGTAGAGTCTTCGGATGTGTATTTGGTCACAGCTTTGCGGAACTGGGCCTTTGACGGAATGTCAAGGCCGTTGGTCGGCTCGTCCATGAAGAGGTATTTGCAGTTGCAGGCCAGTGCGAAGGCGATATATGTCTTCTTTACCTGACCGAATGACATTTTGTTCAGCATTTTCTTGGGGTCATTCTCAAAGATTTCCATTATTTCCAGGAATTTGCCCATATCGAACCTGCTGCGGAATTTGCCATATTCTGCTGCAAATTTCTCGGCTGTAAGAGGCATCTGCGCCACCTCATCAGCGAGGAAATATTCCATTTCAAGGAATGACGGTCTGCGCTCGAAGGGGGAGTACCCGTCAATGTCGATACTGCCTTTCTCCACTTTTTTCAAACCGCACAGTAGCGAGAGAAGGGTAGTCTTGCCTACGCCGTTCTCTCCAAGCAGCCCGTAGATTCTGCCCTCTTCGAGCTGCATCGTGATATTTTTCAGTACAGGCACGTTGCCATAGCTGAAAGAGATATTTTCAATGTTTATCATATCTGTATTAGTAAAGTAGTACACCGCAAAGGTAATGATAAAATAGAAACTTCCAAATTTTTTTTATGAAAAATTACAAAAAAGGAATACCTGTGAGAATAAGGCCGGTGAGTCTGTAAGTGAGATAATGAGCGACGTAAATAATCAAAAAATGCCGTTGTTAGGACAAATAGTACATTTTGTATTAAGATTAAATCCAATACATTTGTGAAAAATCACATAAGGCATTAATACTTAACAATAGAGACAATGAAATTGTTTTTGTCATTGGCGCAAGTTTTTGTATCAGCAACGCTTTTTGCGCAGATTCCTGGAGAGGACACATTTATACATAATGAGTCTGCAGCTGGTGCCCTTCAGGAAATTCTTATCCCCAATCCTGACGGCTATCTGACTCTCAAGGGAGATTTCCACATCCATACCGTATTCTCCGACGGAGATGTGTGGCCGTCTTTCCGTGTAGAAGAAGCCCGTAGGACAGGTCTGGACATAATAGCAATAACAGACCATATCGAGTATCGCCCCAATGCCGGTCTGTTCTGTGACAAAGTTGACCATAACACATCCTATGAAATTGCAAGAAAGAGTGCCGGAAAAGACATTATAGTAGTGCCGGGTACTGAAATTACCAGAAGCAAGCCTTTCGGTCACATGAATGCACTTTTTATAAGTGATGCCAACAAGGCCGATACAGAAAATGAACTGGATGCACTTGACGCTATGTTGGAACAAGGAGCATATATCCTGTGGAATCATCCTGGCTGGCCTGATGATATTTCTACTATGTATCCAGTGCATAAGAAACTTATATCACAGGGAAAAATTCATGGTGTTGAAGTATGGAATGACCTGGAGTCCTATCCGGTTTCCTATGACTGGATACAAAAATACGGACTTCACCCGTTTGCAAACTCAGACATTCACAATGCGATTGGTTTCAAGTATTCGGGAATTCGTCCAATGACATTGGTATTTGCAAAAGAGAAGTCTTTGGCAAGTGTCAGGGAAGCGATGTTTGCAGGGCGCATGCTGGCATTCTTTAATAATTACCTTATGGGAAAAGAGGATAATATGGCTCCACTCGTATCAGAGTGTCTTAATTTTGAAAAACTGGAAGATAAGGGAGATTATATAAGATATAGAATTAATAATATATCTGACATTAAGTTTACACTGCAGTTAGGTTCTACAGTTCACCATGTGATAGTGGATCCACGCAGTTCTGTCAATGTGGAAATAAGCAGGGATCAGGATATCACATTCATTAACTGTATTTTAGGAAAAGGAAAGTATTATTCTATATCTGAATCGGACTTTTAGCATAAAAATTAAACAGTTTCTAAACATTAACCTATGAAATGACAGGGCTAAGCTTTGCCGGAGTCATTCTATACTGACTAAGAATAATACGGTTCCGGCTTCGCTTATCCTATTCGGCGCATTTAATTTAAAACGGAATAATCTGTCTGATAGGAAAACAAACTATAAACAAGACAAAAATGAAAGAGACATTGGTGCATAAGGCATATGAGATTGCCAGAGAGCGTTATGCGGAACTTGGAGTAGATACTGAGAAAGAACTTGAAAATCTTCAGAATTTTCATTTGAGCATACATTGCTGGCAAGCAGATGACGTAAAAGGGTTTGAAAATCTTTCCGGTTCATTGGGAGGAGGAATTGCAGTTACAGGCAACTATCCGGGAGCGGCAAGGAATATAGATGAACTGCGTGCGGATATTTTAAAGGCTATGAGCATAATACCTGGAAGGCACAGACTTAACTTGCATGAGATTTATGGAGATTTTCAAGGTAAATATGTTGACAGAAACGAGGTTACAGCAGAATATTTCCGCAGCTGGATAGAGTGGGGTAAAGACAATGGAATCAAACTTGATTTCAATTCCACTTCTTTCGGTCATCCGAAAAGTGGAAATCTTTCTCTCTCAAGCCCGGACAAAAGTATCCGCAGATTCTGGATTGAACACTCAAAGCGTTGCAGAGATATAGCTGATGAAATGGGAAAAGCCCAGAATGATCCGTGCATAATGAATACATGGATTCATGACGGCTGCAAGGATGTTTCTGTTAACCATATGTTATACAGAGAAATACTGAAAGAGTCACTGGATGAAATATTTTCAGATAAAAAAGCGGCCATGAAAGACTGTATTGAGGGGAAAGTATTCGGCATGGGGCTTGAAAGTTTTACAGTAGGGTCTCATGATTTTTATACCGCCTATGCATCAAAAAACAATATGATGCTTACTATCGATACCGGTCACTACCATCCTGCTGAGGCTCCGGGAGATAAAGTTTCTGCTCTTCTTCAATTTCTTCCCGAACTTATGCTTCACGTTTCCCGTCCTGTACGTTGGGATTCAGATCATGTTACTATAATGGATGATTCTACTCAGGAACTGTTTTCTGAAATTGTACGGGCAGGAGCTTTGGACAGGGTTCATTATGGTCTTGACTATTTTGATGGTTCAATAAACAGAATAGGAGCATACGCAATAGGTTCCAGAGCTGCTCAAAAATGTATGCTTAAGGCACTTCTTGAACCGCGTCTTCTTATAAGAGAATACGAACTCGCCGGCAATACATTTGAAGTCCTTCAATACGTAGAAGAGAGCAAGTCTATGCCATGGAATGCAGTTTATGATGAATTCTGCGTGAGGAACAATGTTCCTGTCGGAAATGACCTGGTAGCAGTAGTTAAGGATTATGAAAAGTCTGTTCTTGCAAACAGACTTTAGTATTTGTAAATTTATTTCAGATGGAAGTTATTATAGGTCTGTCAATCATAGCAGCAGGGGCATTTTGCCAGTCCAGCTGCTATGTTCCGATAAATAGAATCAAAAAGTGGAGTTGGGAATCATACTGGTTGGTCCAGGGTGTATTTGCATGGCTTCTTTTCCCTCTACTCGGAGCTACACTTGCTGTGCCGGAAGGCTATAGCTTGGTTGAAGTCTATACCAGGAATCCATATGAATCTGTCCTTACTATGCTTTTCGGGGTTCTTTGGGGAATTGGCGGCCTTACTTTCGGTCTGTCAATGCGCTATCTGGGAGTAGCTTTGGGGCAGTCAATATCTTTGGGAACTTGTGCCGGGCTTGGAACAATCATGGGGCCGGTTCTTATTAATATTTTTTTCCCAGAGCAGAATGCCTTGGAATCACTTACATTTTCAGTTTTATCTGGAGTGTGTGTGACATTTGCCGGTATTGCTGTTATAGGAGCGGCTGGAAGGATGAAGTCATCTGAGATTTCAGAATCCGGTAAAAATGATTCAGTTAAGGATTTTAATTTTTCAAAAGGGCTTTTTATTGCACTTCTGGCCGGGTTTATGAGCGGATGTTTCAATGTCGGGCTGGAGTTCGGCAAAGATTTGAATTTCGGTGAACTTACGAGACCTATGTTCAGGACATTGCCGGCTACACTGTTAGTTACTGCTGGAGGATTTATTACAAATTTCCTTTACTGTCTGAATCAAAACAGACTGAATAATACATTTTCAGACTATAAGGAATCACGCCTGTGGCTCTCGAATATTTTCTTCTGCGCCCTGGCTGGTCTTCTTTGGTACAGCCAGTTCTTTGGTCTTAGTCTGGGACGGAGTTTTTTTGAGTCTGGAAGTTCAATGGATACTTTAGCCTTCTGTATTCTTATGGCTCTGAATGTAATTTTCTCAAATCTGTGGGGCGTTGTTTTGAAAGAATGGAGAGGCTGCTCGAAAAAGACAGTCATTGTACTGATTGCAGGAATTGCAATACTGATATTCAGTTCCTTCCTTCCTGAACTAATGTCCGCCTTCCTCGATTAGGCCTAGTTCATTATACCAATAGTTAGTTGATATTTACAGAAGTATTGAATAATAAGGTAAGGTGCGTATGAAGTTGTTAAAATATGCCTTGCTGGCTGCTAATTTGTGCCTGTTCGGTATGAATCATTGGGCAAGTGCAGAGGAGCTGGAAGATATGAAACGTTTTTTGTCTCTCCTCCCGAATCGGCTCGACCATGTGTTTATTGGTATTTTATGGATGGTAATCTATCCAAAGAAGGTATGACAAAAGATTTGTAATCCATGAAACGAGCCGGGATCGGTTCTGTCGTTATCCTGGAAGTCAATGTTGGCATACCTCGTGGGCATGTCGATTTCTTAAGTACTGAATGGAAAGACTGTTTTAAACATGCTGTTGATGAATGTGAACGATTAGGAATTAGTATGATTCCTTTAGAGAAACCTTTACCGAAGCCTTCTTATTTCGGTGGGGTGCGTTTACTTCGGAATTAAAGGAGAAATGGCTGGATTATTATGAGGATGTAGCTGTATTGGCTTTCCCGGCAACAAATGGGAAGGTCTCCATTAAGGATATTGAAGAAAAAGCACTGTATTATCGAGCTCCATATAGTTCTGTTTCTGGTGTGAAACAATTTATTCCACGGGAAGAACAAAATAAACCGTTGGATCCGGGGGATGCGATTGATGTCAATCAGGTTATAGACTTGACCTCTTCATTGAAAGATGGTTCTGTTACGTGGAATGTTCCTTCCGGAGAATGGATGATTATGCGTTTTGGCATACGTAACAATGGAGCTGTTACTCGTCCGGCACCACTTCCCGACGTTGGTTTTGAGTGTGATAAGACAGATACGACAGCCTTGATGGCACATTTGCGTATATTTACAGAATCATTGTTTGATTTGCTGGGAGAGAGACACCTCCTTAGCTGGAGGCCTTAAGATTCTGCATATGGATAGTTGGGAAATGGGGGCTCAGAATTGGAGTCCGGGATAGACTATGGGACCGTTTGGCGTTCATTGAGACCGTAATCAGACATGGTGGCCGTATGTGGACCCGCACCGAAGGTGTGGGAGGGATTTAGTTTTCCTACTGTCATCCAAATCAGATAATTGTACTTATAAAAAAAGAGGTGACCTCAAAGTCTTATGACTTTTGGGTTTCCCTCTCTTATAAATCCCTGAAGGCACTGGGTGTGAAACCTGTCTTTTTCCTGAATAACTTCGTAAAGTATTCGGATGTTTCAAAGTGGAGAATATAGGATATTTCCTTGATTGGGACAGACGTACTTTTGAGTAAGTCTTTGGCCCGCTGTATTTTTATATTCAGGTAATACTGGGATGGGGATATTCCTGTATATTGCTTGAAGATATGGCGGAAGTTTGAATAGCTTACATTTAAATATTCTGCGACCTCAGGCATTTCAAGATTTGACTCTACATTGTTTTGCATAAACACTCTTGCCTTATCAACCATATTCTGGGCAGAAGTATTTTTCAGACGTTTGTTGCTGTCTATGGTTATTATTAATCCCAGCAGGTAATTTACAATTCCTGCAAGAAGCTGTTGGAAATGCTTGTCTTGCTTTTTCGCGACTAGCAGAGCTTGCGCGTATAGACCGCAAACAGTTTCATTATATCCTATCCTGTATATAGGATTCTCTTTTGTAAAGAACCTGGCCTTTGTCTTTCCGTCAATATCGCCTCCGCGAAATCCAATCCAATATTCTTTCCATCCTTTATCTATGTCTGGTTCATATGTGTGCCATTCCCCGGGGAATAATAGAAAAGCATCCCCTCCTTTTAAATTAAGCCTTCCTGCAGCTGCAGTAGTAAGATAGCCTTCGCCTTCTAGAATATAAATCAACTGGTATTCGTTTATAATTCTTCCTTTTTTCGGATTGAAAACGTATTCACTGGGATGAAGAGTCTTTGGCGGGTATTCAACTCCAGGGAGAATATCCTGATAGCCGATTGAACAAATTGTCATTCCCCACAGTTCATCTTTCGGGTTCTGTGTTATATATTGGACGGGAGGTTGCATATCTTTTGCTATTTAAGTGCAAGATAAGCAAAAAATACTAGACTTAAGACAATTTATGCAGGCTCTGTTTATTAAATATTGCTATTTTTGTATGATATAGTTAATGACACGTAAGACCGATATGGAAACCACCTATTATTTTTCTGTGGACCTGGGTGCCACAAGCGGAAGGACTGTTCTTTCTTCCTTTGACGGGGAAAGGATTGTAATGAAAGAGCTGACACGCTTCAAAAATCCCATTATTCCTCTTGGAGGGCATATGTATTGGGATCTGCCTGCATTGTATTATGAGGTACTTCTTGGATTGAGAAAAGTTTCAGAAGAGAAAGTCCTGTTGAAATCAATCGGTATAGATACTTGGGGATGCGACTTTGCATGCTTCGGCATAGACGGACAGCTCTTAGGCCTTCCATATTCATATAGGGATTCTCATACAGAAGGTGCTCAGAGAGAATTCTTTGAAAAAATGCCTCCGGAAGAACTTTATGATAAAACAGGAATACAGATAATGGATTTCAATTCTGTATTTCAACTCGATACTCTTATCAGGAATAATGCTTCTTGTCTTAAAAATGCATATAAGATTCTTTTTATGCCGGATGCACTTATTTACATGCTTACCGGAGAGGCTGTCTGCGAGTATACCATTGCTTCTACATCACAGATGCTTAATCATTCTACTGGTGATTTGGATGAGTCGATTCTGAAAGTTCTTGGACTTGAAAGAGAGCAATTCGGAAAAATGGTAAAACCTGGAACTGTTGTCGGCAAACTTACAAGTCAGGTACGTGAATTTACAGGCCTTGGTGATGTGGAAGTCGTTGCTGTCGCAGGGCATGACACAGGTTCTGCAGTAGCTGCAATTCCCTCATCTGATGATAATTATGCTTTTCTTAGCTGTGGGACATGGTCGCTTTTGGGAATAGAACTGAAAAAGCCTGTAATCACCCGGGAAAGTTTTGATGCTAATTTTACAAATGAAGGCGGAGTAGAAGGAACAGTAAGATTTCTGAAAAACATATGTGGGCTTTGGATATTTGAACAGAGCAGAAAAGAATTCAAGGATAAGGAATATTCAGTGGGTGAATTGATTTCCTTGTGCCGTAAAGAAAAGATCAGCAGCCTCATAGATCCGGATGATCCTTGTTTTAGCTATCCATTGTCTATGACGGCAGCGATAGATGCTTATTGTAAAAAGACAGGGCAAACCGTGCCGGCTGCTCCAGGAGAATATTGCCGGGTAATATTCAGAAGTCTCGCATTGAGATACAGGCAGGTAGTAGAGAGCCTGCGCTTTTTTTCTCCGGGAAAAATCAGCCGCCTGCAAGTGATAGGAGGCGGCAGTCAGAATGAATACCTGATGCAGTGCGCATCCGATGCCCTGAATATGCCTGTAATATGCGGACCTGTAGAAGGAACTGCCTT
>URDD01000046.1 GCA_900546395.1 uncultured Bacteroidales bacterium
TGTATTGCAATTATTTCTGGGGCGAGAATTTCCGTGAAGGAACAGCCTCAATGGGGGCACAAGCCAGCGGAGCAAGCCTTGCTGAAGGTGTTGCCAGGATGGTTTCTTCAATAAAAGATTAGGAAAAACAGGCAATGTTTTTCAGACAGAACAGTCTCTGAATCCTTTACAGGATATTCAGAGACTGTTCTTTTATTTTCTCAAGTTCGTCTTTCATGCGGACGACTGTTTTCTGGATATCAGTGTTGTTGGCCTTTGAGCCGGTAGTGTTGATCTCGCGTCCCATTTCCTGGGCTATGAATCCGAGTTTTTTTCCAGGATGCGGATCGTTTTCAATGGTATCAATGAAGTAGCGGCAGTGCTGGCGGAGACGGACTTTTTCTTCGTTTATGTCCAGTTTTTCGATATAGTATATCATTTCCTGCTCAAGTCTGCTCTGGTCAGGCTCCAGTTTCAACTCTTCAAATCTTGAAAGTATTTTCTCCCGAATCTGGTCAATGCGCTCTTTCTCGTGTTTTTCGACTTCATCGACATATCCAAGTATCGAGTTTACCTTTGAAGTAACGTCGCGGTAAAGGGATTCGCCTTCGCGTGAGCGGAACTCGTTTATATGGTTTAGGGCATCATTTATACACTTTTCGACAAGAGGCCAGTTTTCCTCGTTGATGATATCCTGTTTTCTGGTGTCTATCACGTCCGGAAGCCTGAGCACTTGTCCGAGCAGAATAGATATTTCAGTGGTCATGAAGGCCTTGCTGTTGATTCTGTTTCTGATATCTTTGACCTGCCTGTAATATTCCAGTGCAAGGTCGGCGTTTATTTCCTTAGCGTTCTCTGCTGCGTTCGGCTCATACGTCATGAAGAAATCTATATTTCCTCTTATTAGTGACTGTGCGATCATCTGTCTTACAGCCATTTCCTTATCTTTCGGAAGAATAGAGGTTTTGATGCTTATATCTGCATTTTTCCCGTTCAGGGACTTGATTTCCACTGTGATTTTTCCTGAACTTATGTTTGTTTCGGCTTTGCCGTATCCTGTCATTGATTTTATCATTGCCGTATATTTAAATTGATATTATTCTGGTTGAACAAGCGCAAAAATACTATTTTATCCGTATATTCGCGAATTATTTGCAGATTAGTTTATTATGGAAGAAAGCGTTAAAGAGACAGTAGAGTCCAAGAATCTGAATTTTCTCGAAGAGATAATAGAGTCGGATCTGGAATCCGGCAAATGTGAAAGCATAATGACGAGGTTCCCGCCAGAACCTAACGGGTACCTGCATATAGGGCATGCTAAAAGTATATGCCTTAATTTCGGACTTGCAAAAAAATATGGAGGCAAGACAAATCTCCGTTTCGATGATACCAACCCTGTAAAAGAAGATACCGAATATGTAGATTCCATAAAGGAAGACATCAAGTGGCTTGGATTTGACTGGGAGAACGAGAGATATGCATCTGATTATTTCGAGCAGCTTTACCAGTGGGCGGAAGAACTTATAAAGAAAGGACTGGCTTATGTTGATGACCAGACTCAGGAGGAAATCCGCCAGGGACGCGGTACTGTCCAGACTCCGGGAGTAGAGAGTCCTTACAGAAACCGTTCTGTTGAGGAGAACCTCAAGCTTTTCCGTGAGATGAGAGACGGAAAGTATGCTGACGGGGAGAAAGTGCTAAGGGCAAAGATCGATATGGCACATCCTAACATGCTTTTCCGTGACCCTCTTATGTACAGGATTATACATGCTCATCACCATCGTACCGGTGACAAGTGGTGTATCTATCCTATGTATGACTATGCCCACGGACAGTGTGACAGTATAGAAAACATCACTCATTCTATCTGTACTCTCGAGTTTGATGTACACAGACCTCTTTATGACTGGTTTATTGAAAAGCTTGGTATTTTCCCATCTCACCAGTATGAGTTTGCAAGACTGAATCTCACTTATACTGTTATGAGCAAGAGAAAACTCCTCGAACTTGTAAAAAACAACTTTGTGAGCGGTTGGGATGATCCTCGTATGCCTACTATCTGCGGTATAAGAAGACGCGGCTACACTCCTGAGAGTATCCGTATGTTTGCTGAGAAAGTGGGCGTGGCAAAGAGGGAGCAGCTGATAGATCTCCAGCTTCTTGAGTGGTGTGCGCGTCAGGATTTGAACGAACGTTCAAACAGATATATGGTTGTTCAGGATCCGGTCAAGCTTACAATAACCAACTGGGAACCGGGCAAGGTAGAGTGGTTCGATGCTCCTCTGAACCCTGCAGAGCCGGAAGGCCCGTCGCGCAAAGTTCCGTTTACCGGAGAGGTGTATATCGAAAGAAATGACTTTATGGAAGAGCCTCCTAAGAAGTATTTCCGTCTGAAACCGGACGGGGAGGTACGTCTCAAATATACCTATATCATAAAATGTCAGGAAGTGGTCAAGGATGCGGAAGGCAATATAGTAGAAATCAAATGTACTTACGACCCGGCTACCAAGCCAGGGGCAGGCGAGTGGAGATCTGTGAAAGGTACCATCCACTGGGTTTCTGCTGAACATGCAAAGGAAATAGAACTCCGTATCTATGACAAACTGTTTACAGAGCCTCAGATGGGATCTATTCCGGAGGGTAAGGATTATAAGGAATACCTTAATCCTGAGTCTCTGGTGGTATCAAAGGGCCTTGCTGAGCCGGCATTGCTTGAGGACCGGTCAGGCATAGCCGTCCAGTTTGAGAGAACAGGATATTTCTTCAAGGATCCTGATTCTGTTCCGGGACACTTCGTTTTCAACAAGACCGTTTCCCTTAAGGATTCTTTCAAGTTCTGATATTGCAGAGAAGGTCGGAACTTAAATTGGATTTGCAGATATGAAACATACTAAATTCATTTCCGGTATTCTTTTTTTACTTTGCTTTCTGTATTCTGCTGCATTGCGTGCAGAATCGGTGCCGGCAGAGCTGAGATATGACAGACCGGCAGGGGAGTGGATGACATCATTCCTGCCTATGGGAAACGGTGAGTTCGGAATCATGTTTTCAGGAGGTATCGGTGAAGAAAGAATACAGTTCAATGAAAAGACACTATGGACCGGGTCTCCTGAAATAAGGGGTGCGTATCAGAACTTCGGTGATTTGCTCGTTTCTTTTCCTGAAGGAGAGGAAGCGGTATCGGGTTATTTGAGGAAACTGTCCCTGGATAATGCTCTGGGGTCTGTTTCCTACAGTATGCCTGGTTTATCCTTTAAGCGCGAGTACTTTGTCAGCAATCCTGATGATGTGGCGGTTTTCCGTTTTGAGAAAACAGGAGAGCCGGTATCCATGTCATTGAAGCTTAAAGGAGGACGTGGGGAAACGTCTGTCGTGTCTGAAGAAAACGGGACTATCGGTTTTGGCGGAAAACTTAATCTTGTTTCATATGAGGCATTGCTGAAGGTATGCCATGAAGGAGGGGAACTGCATGCTACTGATTCTTCATTAAGTGTGTCAGGAGCATCTGCTGTAACTTTGCTTCTTTCAGGTCTTACAGACTTTGATTTGTATGATGGCTCCTATGTTTCCGGCACCAGGGAAAATCTGGAAAAGGAGCTTTGTGCAAGGGTGGATAATGCTGCTTCCAAGCCGTATAGTGTATTGAAAGAACGTCATGTTAAAGATTATTCATCCCTTTATGGTAAAGTGTCCCTTAATCTTGGAAATCTTGACAGGATTCCTGATGTCACGACAGACGAACTGTTGAAAAGTCATAATGATAACCCTTATCTCGATATGCTGGTGTTCCAGTATGGACGGTATCTTATGATAAGCTCATCCAGAGGAATGCCTCTCCCTTCAAACTTGCAGGGATTGTGGAATGACAGCAATACTCCTCCATGGGAAAGCGACATTCACAGCAATATAAACATTCAGATGAACTATTGGCCTGCAGGACCTGCAAATCTTGAAGATTGTCATTATCCGTTTTTGGAGTATGTCAGGGCAGAAGCCTTGAAGGAAGACGGCGCCTGGCGCAAAATTGCAGCGGCAGAAGGCTGCAGAGGCTGGACAATAAATACCCAGAACAATATCTTCGGATATTCCGACTGGAACATAAACAGACCGGCAAACGCTTGGTACAGTATGCATTTCTGGAGTCATTATTTATATACAGGAGACAAGGTGTATTTGAGAGACTCCGCATGGCCTGTCATGAAATCCGCCTGTGAATACTGGTTTGACAGACTGGTGGAAGACAAGGACGGTACACTGGTCTCACCTGATGACTGGTCTCCTGAGCATGGCCCGTGGGAAGATGGTCCGGCTTATGCGCAGCAGCTTGTCTGCGAGTTGTTTGATTGTACGCTCAAAGCTGCTGATGTGTTAGGTATAAAGGGAAGTTTTACAGATTCGCTTGAGGCGGTATATGCAAGGACTGACAGAGGGCTTCATATAGATAAAGACGGACGTCTCAGGGAGTGGAAATATTCGGATGATCAGGGCGACGGAAAACACCGGCATCTTTCTCATCTGATAGCTTTGTATCCGGGACACGGTCTTGAGAAAGCAGGAGGCATCTATATGGAGGCTGCGCGAAAAGCTCTTGACCTGAGAGGTGACGGAGGAACTGGATGGAGCCGGGCATGGAAAATTTCCTGTTGGGCAAGACTCCGTGACGGAGAGAGAGCATACAGGCTTCTCAAGTCTGCGCAGAACTGGACTGATATGACTTCCTTGAGTATGAGCGACAGTGATGGCGGCCTTTACAGCAATCTTCTTGACGCCCATCCTCCTTTTCAGATAGACGGAAACTTCGGAATTTGTGCCGGAATCGCAGAGATGCTGCTTCAGAATACAAGGACTGGCATCGTCCTTTTACCAGCACTTCCTGCGGCATGGCAGGACGGAAGTTTTTCAGGACTTGCTGCGGAAAATGGATTCAGGGTTTCTCTCGAATGGAAGGACGGTGTTCCTGTTAATGCAGATGTACTTTCCCTTTCAGGAAACCGCTGCAGTATTTCGCTTGGAAATGTGGAAGTAAGATCCGTGCTTTCGGCTAATGGCAAGAAGGTCAGGTTTAAGAATGACAATGGTATTGTAAGTTTTGATACGGAAGCCGGTTCTCATTACCGGATTAAAATGAATAGATAATGTTCAGGAAATTATTCAGAAAATCCGGCAGTTTCAGTTTCAAGATGACAATGAAGATAAAGTTGTCTTTGGGACTGGGAGCAATAGCGGCAATATTATTGCTGTCCAGTGTAATTTCTGTAGTGGAATACGGCAGAATGAGCAGTTATGTGTCAAGCCTGATTGCTACTGATATTTACTGTATAAATACGACACAGAAAGTTGCCGAGGCCTGCGATGACTATAACCTGAGGATATTGGCTTCGATAGGAGAGGGGAAAGTTGATAATCTTCCTTATTTTGATGAGGTTTCTTTTATGGAAACATTCAAGAAACTGAAAAATTCGTTCAGTTCCAGAGAATATCTGCAGGCTGCAGATTCCGTAATAGATGCATATTCTGATTTTTTGTTGCGATCCTCTGACTTTGAGGTGGTTATGCTTTCGGAGATAATAGATACCAGACAGTGGTATTTTGAGCAGCTCCAGCCTGTCTATAAAAAATTCAAGAATTCTGTAGAAACTCTAAGTAATTTAATATATAGGGATTTACGTGAAAACTCAGAGTCTTTTCAGGACGGATTTTATAGAAGTATAATGCCTGGAGTCGTTTCTGTGGGAGCAGGCCTTCTTCTGGTGATTCTCCTTCTGTTCTTCCTTATTTCTTATTATGTAAATCCTGTCTATAGGATGCTTGCGGGGATTGAGAATTATATGAAGTTCGGAAAGCGGTATAATTGTACTTTTGACGGAGATGACGAACTTGTGGCGATAAATGAAGGCGTGTCTGAAATAATCGAAGAGAATATTGAAGTTAAGAAACGCCTTGCCAAGCTGAGGGAAGAGAGGGAAAAATTTATTGAGACTTCAGGAGAAGGAGTCATGCAATGAATGTAAAGGTAATATCTACGAATGTAGGCAGAGCGCTTCTTGTCAGCGCCCTGTTTATGTTCCTGTCTATGCTTGTTTCTGTGGCTGACGGGATGGACTCTGCATTTGCTCCTCTGTCCATAAGTTTTATAATTACATTTATAGTAGGGGCATTTCCTTTTGTCTTCGTCAAGAAGTCAGAAGCCATCTCACTAAAGGACGGATTTCTTATAATAGTCTTGTCGTGGGTCTTGTCTTTTATATTCGGAATGCTGCCCTATGTGCTTTGGGGCGGAGAGTTTTCCTTGATAAACGCATGGTTTGAAAGTGTTTCAGGATATACTACTACAGGAGCTACCATTCTTACTGAAGTGGAGTCATTGCCTCGCAGCCTTATATTCTGGAGATCTTCCACTCATTTCATCGGAGGCCTCGGTGTAGTAGTGTTTCTTCTTTTGATTATGCCAAATGCGAGTCCTTTCCGTCTAAGACTGACAAATATCGAACTCTCGTCACTTACTAAGGAGGGATACCGTTTCAGGTCTGTAAGGACAGTTTATGTGATAGTATCTGTGTATGTGGGACTTGTCGTGGTCGAATCTGTCCTGCTTATGATAGCAGGCATGACTCCGTTTGATGCAGTGAACCATGCCTTCAGTACGGTTTCAACCGGGGGCTTCAGTACGAAAAACAATTCCATAGCCTATTTTGATTCAGTTTGGATAGATTTGATAATAATGGTATTTATGGTTTTGTCAAGCATCCATTTCGGCTTGTTGTTTACCATGTTCGCTACCAGATCTTTCAAGCCGATGAAGCATCCTGTTGTCAGATATTTTATAGGGTGTCTCATATTTATGAGTGTGATATGTACACTGCTGCTGAAATTCCAGGGAAATTATGACTCATGGGGACGTGCTCTTCTTGATGCATCCTTCCAGGTATGCAGCTACGCATCCACTACCGGATTCGGATCTGTAGAAAGCAGACACTGGCCTGTTCTTGTCTTATTTATTCTTCTTGCTGCAGGTTTCCAGTGTGGCTGTTCCGGATCTACTACCGGAGGTATAAAGGCAGACAGGATGTATATAGCATTCAAGGCAATAGGGTGTCATATCAAGAAAAGACTACATCCTTCTTCTGCGGTAGTGCAGATAAAGATAGACAAGCATCTTGTAAGTGACACTGCAGTCATGCCGGTTATGCTGTATATAGTTCTTTATTTCATTATATGTATAGTGTCGATGTTTCTTCTGGTACTGGCAGGCGTCAGCACTGCAGACGCCTTCTCAGGCACTATAGCTTCAGTAGGGAATGTCGGGCCGGGACTGGGGGATCTTGGTCCATTGGGTAATTTCAATGCCCAGCCCGCTGTCGCCAAGCTGATATATTCATTGGGTATGTTTTTGGGCCGTGTAGAGATTTTCCCTGTTTTTGTAGTATTGTCACTTATTTTCAGAAAGGACAAATGATGGGGGGAAGCAGGTTTCTATCAGACAGATTTATTGGAGGTCTTGGCTTTGAACCGACTGATTGCCAGCGCAATATGCTGGAGAAGGCTGCTGCGTTCATTTATGGAGATGACAGTGATATACTCGTGGTAAACGGCTATGCGGGAACCGGAAAGACGACCGCAATCGCTTCTGTCATAAAGACTATGCGCGATTTGAAATATCAATGTGTGTTACTCGCTCCTACAGGCCGTGCCGCAAAAGTACTTTCAAGCTATGCCGGACAGCCGGCCTATACAATCCACAAACATATTTACAGACAGAAGTCAGTGGGCGGAGACGGTTACGGACAGTTTTCGCTGGCACCTAACAAGGCAAAGGAAACTCTTTTCATAGTGGATGAAGTCTCTCTTATAAGCATTGAGGCAGGCCAAGGCCAGTCTTCACAGGCTTTCGGATCTGGAAATCTGCTTGATGACCTGATAGGATTCGTGCGCAACGGTCTGGATTGTAAGGTTATACTTGTAGGTGATTCTGCACAGTTACCTCCTGTCGGACTTGATGCAAGTCCGGCCCTGTCACGGGACTATATGCTGATGATGGGAGGAGTGGAGTTCGTGAATATGACGACAGTCGTACGGCAGCAGGATGAGTCAGGGATATTGTATAATGCCACAGTTATCCGTAATCTTATATCGGAGGCGGAAGAGTCTATGGGTGCGGTTTTTTCTTTCGGATGGGAGGACCTCCATCTGGAAGTTTCAGGATTCTGCGATGTGGAGCGTATTTCGGGAGGAGACCTGATTGAGAAAATATCCGATGCATACTCAGAATATGGTGAGGATGAGGTGATAATATTGTGTCGTTCAAACAAAAGGGCAATAAGGTATAATGCGGGTATCCGTTCCACTGTCCAGTTTAAAGAAGAAAGGCTGGTGCGTGAGGATAAACTCATGGTCGTGAAAAACTGTTATCAGTTTCTTGAAGATGTCGAAGGAATGGACTATATTGCAAACGGCGATATAGTAAAGCTTTTGAAAATATCCGGGTATGAAGACCGTTACGGCCTTCATTTTGCCAAGGCCAGGCTTTCACTTCCTGACTATGGCGACCAGGAGTTGACTGCAGAAGTAATATTGGATACACTTGACGCTGAAAGCCCGGCCCTTACTTATGAACAGCAGAATCAGCTTTATCAGGGAGTAGATGCGGATTATTCGCACATAACAGTAAAAAGAAAAAGATATGCGGCAGTGCGGGAGGACAAGTATTATAACGCCCTGCAGCTGAAGTATGCAAATGCAATTACCTGCCACAAGTCGCAGGGAGGACAGTGGAAATGCGTTTTCATAGACAATCCTTTCTGGCAGCCGGAACTAACGGTGGATGACCTGAAGTGGCTTTATACGGCAATAACAAGATCAGTTGAAAAGGTTTATCTTGTCAACTTTAAAGACAATTTTTTTATTTAACCGGACTACCCGAAACAGGGTGTGTCATAATTGGTATAGCTATGAAAAAGACAATAATCGCTTGTCTGGCAATGGCCGTCTGTACGGCATCGGTCGCAAGTGGAACTGATGCGTCAAATGAAGAAAAGCATTTTACCAGGATTCCAACTTCCTGGAAATGGATTTCCGCTAAGGAAGCAGTATTTACGTATGATGGCACATATACGGATTCGCTTGCATTTTCTGTCAATGCAAGGAACGGAAAAATTACAGAAGGTATTAAAGCCCCTGAAAAATATCAGGAATTCCCGCTTAAACCGGAAGGAGCGGTTAACCTTACTTATTCCCCGGATTCGACAAAACTTGCATTTACAAGAGACAATGACTTGTATGTGGCAGATATAGCTACCGGAAACGAAGAGCGACTCACATTTGACGGTACAGATCTGATACTTAACGGATATGCCTCCTGGGTTTATTATGAGGAAATATTGGGACGTCCGTCGAAGTACAGGGCTTTCTGGTGGTCTCCTGATAGCAGGAAAATAGGATTTTACCGTTTTGACAATACTGAAGTACCTCTTTTCCCAATATATTCACCGTTCGGACAAGACGGAAAACTCAACAATACACGTTATCCTAAGGCGGGAGAAAAGAACCCTGAAGTGAGGATAGGAATAGTGGATGTCTGTGGAGATACAGCAGGACAAATAGTATGGGCAGATTTTGATGAAAAAGAGGACCAGTATTTCGGAATACCTTTCTGGGGCGCAGACAGCGAGGAGTTTTATATTGCGAGAATGCCAAGGCTTCAGAATACCTTGGATCTTTATGCTGTCAGTGCTTTTGACGGAACAAAGCGTCATGTATATAACGAACAGTACAAGACTTGGATTGACTGGATAAATTCAGTGGAATTTACAGAAAAAGGGATGTATATGGCACGGCGTTTTGAGACAGGGTGGGAGCAGATTTATTTCCTGTCTTATGACGGAAAGGAGTTCCGCAGGCTTACGGACGGACAGAACTGGGGAATCAGCATGGTTCGTCTTGACGAGAAGTCAGGTGAGCTGTTCTTTACTGCCAGAAGGGATTCCAGAGTACGTGAAACTCTTTACCGCCTTTCGTTGGAAACCGGTGATATAGTTGCATTGACAGATCCGGACTATAGCGTCTCAAAGGTGAAGTTTTCTCCTGATGGAAAATATTTTGCGGCAGAGTATTCCAACTACAACACGCCTGCAAAAGTTTCGGTATTTGAGACATCTCGCAAAGGAAAGGAAAGAGTGTTGGCGGATATGGCATATGAGAGTTATGCTCCTGAAGACTACGCGCTTCCTGAGCTTATATGGCTTGAAACTGAAGACGGACTCAGCCTTCCAGCAGCAATAGTCTATCCTAAAGGATTTGACATAAATAAGAAATATCCTGTACATATGGACATTTATGGAGGTCCGGATTCTCCGTTGGTAAAAGACAGGTGGACAACACCTTCGGAAAAAAACCAGTGGTGGTCAGACAACGGGATTATACAGATAACGGCTGATTGTCGTGCAGCAGGACATAACGGACGTGCCGGAACGGATATGGTATATAGAAACCTTACTGAATGGCCTGTGCGCGATTTTATTGCCTGGGCTGAATATCTTCAGACTCTTCCGTATGTAGATGCGGATAAAATAGGTGTGGAAGGCTTTTCTTTCGGAGGTACGATGACCTCAATGCTTCTTTTCCGCGCTCCGGACAAGTTTCATTATGGAGTAGCCGGAGGAGGAGTATATGACTGGGCGCTTTATGATTCTCACTATACGGAGAGATATATGGAGACTCCGCAGACAAATCCGGAAGGATACAAGGCATCCTGTGCCCTTGAGTATGTCTCAGGTTATCCTGTTGCCTATGGAGAGAATTCAGAAGAGCCGGTAATGCTTAAACTCACTCACGGAACCGGGGATGACAATGTTCACTTCCAGAATACACTTCAGCTGATAGATGTATTGCAGAAAGCAGGAAAGAAGTTCGATTTCATGATTTATCCTGACGGTATGCACGGGTATCGTGGTGAGCAGCAGAAGCATTTTGTCGCAGCCAACAGGGAGTTCTGGCTCAGACATTTCCGTCAGTAAGAAGGGGTTGTCCTTTAATTGCCGCTCAAGGCTCTGCCTTTAAGGATTTCCTAAGTAGGGAAACAGTGGGGAGAAGGGCGATTATATATCCTACTGCAGCCACTCCGGCTGCGGTAGCTATTATATCTTCAAAAGAAAGTATTACAGGATATGCCTTTACAACGAAATTACCGGGCATTTTAATAAATCCGAAATGCTGCTGAAGCAGGGAGAAGCCTACTCCGGCAGCAAGGCCTGCTGCAAGCCCGAGAAGTGAAATCATCCACCCTTCAAGAACGAATGTGCGTCTTATGAGACGGTCTTCAGCCCCCATACTGCGAAGTGTCCCGATATCGCCATTCTTTTCAATGATAAGCATGGAAAGAGAACCGAAAATATTGAAGGCTATTATGATTATTATGAATATGAGAATCATATAGATTGATATTTTCTCATACTTCATCATCTTGTAAAGGGAAACATTCTGCTGGAAGCGGTCTTTTACATTAAATTCAGGTCCGAGCCGTTCTTTGATTTCTTTTTGCACTCTGGCGATTTCTCTGCTTGAAGTGCCTTCCATCATTCTTATTTCCACTCCTGAAACTTCTTCAGAGTATTCCAGTAATTCCTGCATTGTTTCTATAGGCACAATCAGAAATTTGTTGTCAATATCGTTGTTGATGCTGAATGTGCCTGACGGAAATACCTTTACCGACTCTATTGATGCGGCAGGGTTACTGAGGGATAGGTTTCTGGTCCTTGACGGATAATATATTTCCACAGGGGCTACGAATCTTGGACTCAGGTCTAATTTTGCTGCAAGCGCTGCCCCTACGCAGGTTTGCGGTATATCTCCTTTATGCAGAGAGAATGTTCCTTCTCTGAGATGATGCCTTAGTGGTGACTCGCTTTCGTAAATCTCGTCAACTCCTTTTGCTCTTGCTATTGTCTGATGCCCGTCATAGTTTATGAATACATCTTCTTCAAGAATGCAGCACATATTGAAGACTGACTTCTGTTCATAAATCCAGTCATAAGTTTCACCTTCCGGAATGAAAACCTTTCCTGTTGCCGGAGTTATCAGCAAATCAGGCTCGACATTGCCGAGCATGGATTTTACAAGAGAGTCGAATCCGTTGTATATTGACAGGATTATAATGAGCGCTGCCGTTCCTATTGCCATGCCGGTGGCACTTATTGCCGAGATGATGTTTATCACATTATGTGATTTTCTGGCAAAAAGATACCGGCGTGCTATGAAGAACGGCAGGTGCATCACTATTTTTTCAAAAGTTCCTCAATGTGTGCGACATAATCAAGGGAGTTGTCCAGGAAGAATGCTATTTCCGGGACAATCCTGAACTGTTTCGCCACTTTGTTTCCGAGCTCTCCTCTCAGAGCCCTTGCATTGTCTTCCAATGTTTTCATAGCGTTTTCCGCTTTCTCTGACGGGAATACGCTTACGTAAACCTTGGCGACCGACAGGTCCGGACTGATTTTTACTCCGCTTACGCTGACCATAGCGCCGTCGAAAAACGCCATTCCCTTGCTCCTGATGATCTCGGCGAAATCTTTCTGGAGTTCTTTCGAGACTTTGAGCTGTCTGGTTGATTCTTCTGCTGCCATAGGCAATTAGCTTAATTTGATTATGAAATAGTTTTTCTTGCCTTTCTGTGCAAGAATGTATTTGCCGTTAAGGACAGACTCCTGTCCTATCATTGCATTTATGTCAGACACCTTCTCCTTGTCAATGCTCACTCCGTTGGACTGGACCATTTTCCTGCATTCTCCCTTGGAAGGGAATACAGATGTTTCTACAGCCAGCAGATCAAGGATATTCACAGGAAGCTTGTCAGCATCTACTTCAAATGTAGGCACTCCGTCAAAAACCTGGAGGAATGTTTTCTCGTCAAGTGCTCGGAGAGCATCGGAAGTGGCGTTCCCGAAGAGCATTTCAGAAGCTGCGACAGCCTTGTTATACTCATCTTCCCCGTGTACCATCACAGTGATTTCTTTTGCAAGAAGTTTCTGCAGTGTCCTGAGGTGAGGCGCCTGGGCGTGCTCTTCTATGGCACTGTCTATCTGCTCCTTTGTGAGCATAGTGAATATCTTTATGTATTTGGCTGCGTCACTGTCAGATACATTCAGCCAGAACTGATAGAACTGGTATGGTGAAGTCCTTTCCGGATCAAGCCAGATATTTCCTTTTTCAGTCTTTCCGAACTTGCCTCCGTCAGCCTTGGTAATCAGAGGGCATGTGAGGGCGAAGGCCTCTTTTCCTATCGTCCTGCGTATCAGCTCGGTACCAGTAGTGATATTGCCCCACTGGTCACTGCCGCCCATCTGAAGCGTACAGCCTTTGTTCTGGTAGAGCCAGAGGAAGTCATAGCCCTGGAGAAGCTGGTAAGTGAATTCTGTGAAAGACATGCCTTCGCGTGACTCTGACGACAGTCTTTTCTTTACAGAATCCTTCGCCATCATATAGTTTACTGTTATGTGCTTTCCTATGTCACGGGCGAAGTTGATGAAACTGTAGTCTTTCATCCAGTCGTAGTTGTTCACAAGTTCGGCTCTGTTAGGCGCGTCTGATTCGAAATCCAGGAACCTGGACAGCTGCTTCTTGATGCAGGCAACATTGTGTGCGAGAGTTTCTTCATCGAGCAGATTCCTTTCCTGGGATTTCATTGAAGGGTCGCCTATCATTCCCGTAGCACCTCCGACCAGAGCGAACGGCTTGTGTCCGCAGTGCTGGAAATGCTTGAGAATCATCACACTTACCAAGTGACCGATGTGCAGTGAGTCTGCTGTAGGGTCGATTCCTACATAAGCCGCAGTCGGACCTTCCATAAGTTTTTCTTCTGTTCCAGGCATGATTTCCTGTATCATGCCCCTCCATTTGAGTTCCTCAACAAAGTTTTTCATCGAATGATATATAAATATTTTAGTTTTTCAAAAATGTCAGAAGTTTTATCTTCTGTAACTTGCAAAGATAAGCAGAAAAGATAAGAAGCCGTATGGATTTGGAGAAAAATCGCCATTGCGGCATAAATGTCAGGAATAATTCGTAAATTTGCCGCTTCGAACGAAGTTAATATAAACATATTTTATTATGAGAAAGAAAATAGTAGCCGGAAACTGGAAGATGAATACTACAGTTTCAGAAGGTCTTGAACTGGCCAAGGCAGTAGTGGCAAAATCAGCAGAAGTGCCAGCATCAGTAAAGCTCATCATTGCTCCCCCATTTACTCACCTTGTTCCTGTAGCAGAGATCGTAAAGGGATCTGCAGTAGGTCTTTCAGCTCAGAACTGCGCTGATAAGGAAAGTGGTGCATATACAGGAGAGGTTTCTGTAAAGATGCTTGCTTCAGCAGGTTGTGAGTATGTTGTGCTCGGACACTCTGAAAGAAGACAGTACTATGGTGAGACAGATGCAAAGCTTGTCGAGAAAGTAAAGCTTGCTATCGCACAGGGTCTTTCTCCGATTTTCTGTATAGGGGAAAATCTTGAAGAGCGCGAGGCAGGACGTCACTTCGAGGTCGTTTCAGACCAGATCAAGAATGTCCTCTATACTCTTTCAGCAGAGGAAATGGCTAAGGTTATCGTAGCTTACGAGCCGGTTTGGGCTATCGGAACAGGTAAGACAGCAACAGCAGAGCAGGCTCAGGAAATCCACGCTTGTGCACGTAAGGTACTTGCTGACAAATTCGGTGCTCTTGCCGAGGAAATCACTATCCTTTATGGCGGAAGCTGCAAGCCGTCAAACGCAAAAGAGCTTTTCGCTTGTCCTGATATCGACGGTGGCCTTATCGGAGGCGCTGCCCTTAAGGCTGAAGACTTCATCGGAATCGCTCTTTCATTCTAAAAGCCTGCCGGACAGTTCCGGACTTTTATGTCTGAATAATGATATGAAAAGACTGTCACTTCACCGTCATAATCAGCGGGGAAGAGGCAGTCTTTTTCTGTTTTTAAGAATTTATAGAAGGTTGATATGAAAAGGCTTATTCTTTTTTTTACAAGCATTGCAATGCTTGTGGGACTCGGTTCCTGCAGTCTGTCTTCGGCGGATGAGGATATTTACAAGAAATATGTGGGAATCTGGCAAGGCGTTTATATGGCAGATATGATGGTTGTGGGGCACTTTTACCTGGATATTACACCGGATCATACTTACAAGCTTGATCTTACATATAAGGATATGGGAGGAAAATCTGAGACTTTTGAAGGTACGGTGACGTACAAGAAAAAGCATCTGGTTTTTGAAGGGGATATCAACGAAAGTTTTGAAACTATGGGTTCTGTGGAAGAATCAGATATAACTCTGTCAGGAGAGAATATTCAGTTGTATAACATGTACCGTTAATGATTTCAAGTAACCGAATTAATAATCACTGAACTATTATGATGAAAAAAACAAATCTATGCACAGCGGCTGCTTTGGTTGCCGCTATGACAGTATCTTGTTCCGACAAAGGCAAATCAGAACTGCAGACCAAAGTGGATGAATATGCTGTGGTAAATGTAAGTTCTCCGCTAATGGACAATCTTTCCGATAAGGACAGGCAGGTTCTCAACCTGTTCAGGTCTGCGGCAGTTGTAATCGATGACTTGTTCTGGCAGCAGACATTCGGTGACAATAAGGCTATGGACGCATTGTCCTCTCAGGCAGAAAAGGATTTTGCAAAAATCAATTACGGACCTTGGGACAGACTTGACAATAATGCTCCGTTTGTTTCAGGATACGGAGAAAAACCTGCAGGAGCCTGCTATTATCCTGCTGACATTACCAAGGCAGAGTTTGATGCTTATGACGATCCTGCAAAGAACAGTCCTTATACAGTGTTGAGAAGGAATGCTGACGGTTCTCTGAGAACAGTATGGTATAGGGATGAGTATAAGACATCTCTTGATAAGATATGCCTTTATCTGGAAGAAGCTGCCGGTATTACTGAAAATCCCGGTCTCAAAAACTATCTGAAAAAAAGAGTCGAGGCATTCAGGACAGACGATTACTATGAGAGTGACCTGGCCTGGATGGATATGAAAGACAGTAATATAGACATAGTTATCGGGCCGATAGAAAATTACGACGACAAACTTAATGAAATCAAGACTTCGTATGAGTGCTTCATTCTGCTGAAAGACGAGGAGCGCAGCCGCGACCTCGCCAAGTATGTATCCATGCTGCCTGATTTGCAGAAAATGCTGCCTTGCCCTGAAGAATACAAGACATTTGTTCCGGGCACATCTTCTGACCTTAATGTATATGACGCTGTATATTATGCCGGAGACTGCAATGCCGGCAGCAAGACCATAGCCATCAACCTGCCTAATGACGACAGGGTGCAGGCAGTCAAAGGAACAAGACGTCTTCAGTTATATAACAGTATCACGGCAAAGTTCGGCAAGATACTTCTTCCTATTGGCAAAGCTTTGATAGAGCCTTCGCAGCGCAAACACCTTCGCTCTGAAGCATTTTTCTGGAATGTTACTTTCCACGAAGTGGCTCATGGTCTGGGAGTAAAGGAAACTGTAAACGGACTCGGCTCTGTCGATAGCGCGCTTAAAGATGAGAAGACTACCTGGGAAGAGGCAAAGGCTGATATCCTCGGACTGTTTATGGTATGCAAACTGATTGATATGAAAGAAATACCTCTGATAACCAAGGAGGATGCAATAACCACATTCATTGCCGGACTTGTCCGTTCAGTGCGTTTCGGTGCGGCTTCTTCACACGGAAAGGCCAATATGATGTGTTACAACTTCATGAAGGATAACGGTGCGTTTACAAGAAACAAGTCCGGCCTATATCATATCGACTACGAGAAGGCACCTGAAGTAATCAATGCATGGGCAGAACTTATTCTTACTACCCAGGCTACAGGTAATTACCAGTTTGCCAAGGAGTACAGTTCAAAGAATGCGACTGTAGGCGAGCCTTTGGCTGCAGATATAGCACATGTGAACGGGAAGAATATCCCTCGTGATATAAGATTTGACTTTGTCTGGTAGGGAGTCCCGGATGGGATCAAGGCATTTCCAAGAAGACATTGTCAACCCAAAGCGTATTGCCTACACCTCCGTAAAAAGGCACTCCGCAACTGGAGAGAAATTTTATTATAAGTGTGTTGGGTGTGTCCATTGGATGCGCCCAGCCGTCTTCTATGACAGTTACGTCCTTGCCTTGGCTGTTTATAGCGTGGAACGCTTTTTCAGGGTCGTTGTTCAGACCCATATAGTCTTCATAGAACGGCTGTGACGTGATGTCTCCATAATGTACTCTCAGGCGGTAGCCGTTTATCCATTCAGGGGCATTTTCAGTCACTCTCATTACACCAGTGCCTACCCTCTGGGCATGTATCTGTCCGTCACTGTCTTCCCATCTTTTCTGAAGCAGTATGGCTATTTCAGGGTAGTCTGGATAGCCCATTCCCTTTAATTTTGCAAACCCGGTACCTTTTATGACTTCGTGTCCTACATCTGCCTTGTAATCAAAGCGCAGTGCGCGCGGACGCCCTGTAAATGGAAGACCGTAGATTACTTTGGCCGTAGGGTTTTTAGTATCGCGGATAGGTTCGTTGAGGGATCCTGTTATCAATGCCCCCTGGCAGGTTACTTCAAGATTTATTATACCCATGGCCTTTACCTTTGCTGTTCTTGTTTCAATGCGGGCGCAGTAGCCATCATTCCTTTTCTCCGGGAATACCGTAGTGCTTACTTTAGTGATACCGGCTACTACAGCCATGACATTGTTGGTCCTCCAGAGGTACCCTTCCGGGGCGGCGTACGGCTCCTGAGTGAAGACTGTATCCCTGTCTCCGTAGAACTCACAGAGATATTTGGTATCGCCTCCGATAATTCCTGATTCCTTTACAGCCCGGTATGACCAGGAATCGAAAGTTCCGTATTTGTTCAATAGCTCAACAGTCTGATCCTGAGCGGATAGCGATAGTGAAAATGGTAGCAGGAGAAAGATGGCAAATGAATCTATAATTGTTCGTCTCATAAAAAATCACTAAATATGCAGTTTAAATTGTAGTACGAGGGAGACGCTATTGCAAATAATGTGCAATTTCCCAAATTAAAGCAAAAATAGGAAATTATTGTCTCCATTATAGTAACTGTCAGTCGGATGTACGTTTTTTGGGGAAAATATTTTATGCAAATATTTGTAGTATTCGTATTGAATACTGTCTTGTCTGTATCTTCTTTACAGGAAGCATCTGCAAGTCCTGTTCGCCGAACTGAGATAGTCCTTGTGCAGCCTGACGGTTACAGATTCAGTGCAAGACTTTCCGGAGATGAATTCCTTAAAGTCCTTCAGACTCCTGATGGCAAACCTCTTATACAGGAAGAAGACGGTTCCTATTATTATGGGGTTTATGAATCTTCGGGAACTTTGGTCAGCACTGGCTGCAAGGTAGGGGAGCAGGGTCAGTCGCTGCTGTCGTTGCCAGGTACAATTCCTTATGAGACTTTGGCATACATGGCTTTCAGAAGCAGAAGCGCAGAGTATCAGGCAGGAATCAGTAATAAGACGTTCAATGAGCATATTTCCGGTACGGCATTTCTTGATGCCTACTCGGATGAAATACACGTCCCTGTACTTCTGGTGGAGTTTAATGATTTGAAATTCAAATATACTAAAGCAGACTTTGAGCTTTTCCTCAATCAGAAAGGATATTCGGTAAACGGCGCAGAGGGCAGTGTCAAAGATTATTTCGACGAGCAGTTTTCCGGTCAATGCACATTTGTCTTTGACCTTGCTGATATTGTGACTCTCGACAAGCCCGTAGGTTATTATGGAAGAAACCAGAATGTATCGGAAGCCGGGTCGGATATAAGGGTAGGCAGGATGGCATTTGACGCCTGCCGGCTTGCAGACGAGAAAGTTGATTTTTCAAGATATGATTATGACAGGGACGGAGTCCTTGACTACCTTCTTATCATTTATGCCGGTGGAGATGAGGCTGCTGGGGCGGGATCGGACCATATTTGGTCCAAGTTCGGTTTTGTTGATCAGGGACACTCAGAGTCATGGCGTCCGGACGGTATCAGGATAAGCGGCTTTGCCTGCACTTCAGAGCGCGCTACTGACGGCAGGGATGATGATCCTATTGCCGGTATAGGAACATTTTGTCACGAGATGGGGCATGCTTTGGGACTTCCTGACTTTTATGATTATAATTTGCGGTCAGAGTGTCTCTGGGGCCGGACTTCTCTTATGGACAGAGGCAATACCAACAACTCAGGACGTACTCCCCCTAACTTGAATTCCATAGAGCGTGAACTTCTTGGCCTTTCAAAGCCTGTACTTCTGACTGAAGGCAGCCGCAGGCTTTCCCCTTTGAACAAGACGGGAATCTGCTACAGGTATGATACGGATACGAAAGGAGAATATTTCCTTTTTGAGTGCAGAGAACAGTCAGGTTGGGACAGATATATAGGGGGTTCAGGCTTGCTTGTATATCATATCGACAAGTCAGATAATAATGTGCTTGGAATGAAGGCTTGCGACAAATGGAAAATGTCCGGTCTTGGAGCCAATACCGTAAATTCCGTGAAGGAGCATCAGTGTGCCGACCTGGTAGAGTCTGACAGTGACCTTGTCTATTCAGGACTAGTCCCTCCTGAAAGTACTGTGTCTCGGGTGTTTTTTCCGCGTGGGGGAGAAAATACTTCTTTTACCCCAATGTCAGATCCGAAGTTCATTTCCTGGTCGGGGACTTATGCGGATATATCTTTGACAGATATTGAGTATTCCGGAGAAAATGTCTATTTTAAAGTGGTCAGAAATGAATATTCGAGACTTCCGTTTGTCAGAGAGCTTAAGGTGGACGAGTTTCAGGATGCGGCGATATTGTCCTGGAATGTGAATACCGACCTCTCTGCTGATGTCATATTTTCCGGAGACGGTATTCCTGATAAAGTCCTGACTGTAACCCCTTACAGCAAAGGCTGTTTTTCAGTAACTTTCGAAGGCCTTTCCCCTTCGACACGTTATACTGTAAGTATAAGGTATTCAATGGGAAATGTAACCGGACGTGTCAGAATAAGAAACATCATAACCCATCCTGAGACTCCGATGTCTCCGTATATTTTCCTGTATGGTATCAGAAGAAATCGTGACGGAAGCTTTCCTCCGGGAACGGCATTGCCGTTGCGGCTGTACAATGCATATGATGCAGAGTCTGTAACCTGGACAAAGGATGGTGTAACTGTCTCTCCGGATGAAAGCGGATATTATACTCCTGATAAATCCGGTGTGCTTGAAGCAATAGCCAGATATAGTGACGGATCAGAGTACAGGGTCTCAAAGTATATAGAAATAAGGAATCCGAATGAATAGGTCATTGATAATAAATACTTTTTTGTCTCTGGTGTCAATTACGTGACTATATCACATTGAATGTACCTCCTGTAGCACTTTCGATTGTACCACTTCAGAAGATGTCGCTTTCGGTTCGGCAAAGTTATGATTATTTTTGATTTTTCCTTCTCATGGAGTCACCTTTGAGTTCCAACCGAACTGCGTTAGCTGTGAGGCGATCCATGATGGCGTCAGCCAAGGTCGGTTCATTGATGTAGTCGTACCATTTTGCAACAGGTAGCTGAGAGGTGACGATGACCGACTTTCTCTGGTAACAGTCTTCCAGGATCTGCAGCAA
>URDD01000047.1 GCA_900546395.1 uncultured Bacteroidales bacterium
AGGAGCGCTCCGTCAGCCGTTGTTATTGCCATATACTCTTTGCCGTCGGAAACAATCTTTCCGGATGTCCTGCCGTGCCTTGAGATTATTGTATCAAGGATTTCTCCATCAGCTACGGTAGTCCTGAATATCTTCATCTGCACTTCCTTTCCATCTTTTATGAGTGTAGTGAATGCGCCTGGATATGGGCTCAGTCCCCTGATGAGATTATATATATGGGCAGTAATATCTTCCCAGTCAATGTGGCAAAGCTCCCTTGTAAGCTTAGGTGCAGGCCTCAGTACTTCATCTCCCATTATGTAACTTTTCTGTGGCTGCAGGACAAGTTTGTCTTCAATTATTGTTTCTACTGTCTGGACAACAAGTTCTGCCCCAATGGCCATAAGTTTGTCGTGGATATCGCCTGCATTTTCAGTATTGCTGATAGGGCATTGTTCGCGGTACATTATATGTCCGGTATCCATCCCATCGTCAATCATAAATGTAGTTACTCCGGTAGCATGGTCTCCGTTTATTACGGCCCAGTTTATAGGTGCTGCACCTCTGTATTGTGGAAGGAGTGCGGCATGCAGGTTGAAAGTTCCTTTTGCAGGAATTTCCCATACTACCTTTGGAAGCATTCTGAAGGCTACAACAGCTGCAATGTCAGGTTTCCATGCCTTGTATGCTTCGATGAACTCAGGATCTTTTAGCGAAACAGGCTGCAGTACAGGAATATTGTGTTCCACTGCATATTTTTTTACGGCACTTTCATTCACTTTAAGACCGCGCCCGCTGGCTTTGTCGGCGACAGTTACAACGCCTACTACATTATATCCGTTTTTTATGAGTGCGTCAAGAGGAGCTACTGCAAACTCAGGAGTACCCATATATACTATTCTTGTCTTTCTTATTTTGCCCATAATCTTAAGTTTGAATTTGTTGAACAACACTTTCAGGCTATCGGTACTGAAAATGGCAGAGTCATTTATGGCTTTCCATGTAAGGAAAAGTCCTGTAGGGAAGAGAACTATGGTAGATATGAATACTCCCATGGTGGCACTTACAGCCCCGTCTTTTGCCAGTTTTTCACCTGAAATGTCTATCACCCAATATGCAACGAAGAATAAAACCGAAATGATGGCAGGTGTTCCCAGACCTCCCTTGCGGATTAGTGCTCCCAAAGGAGCTCCTATGAGGAAAAATATGAAGCAGGCAAAGGCCTGTGCAAATTTTTTCAGGATTGCGATGTCTATTCTTCGGAGTGTATATGTGTATTGGTATGTCTCCCTGCTGTATGTCGTGAGTGTGGCAATATATTCGTTTGCCTTAGACAGGGCACGTTCATTGGCTCTGATTTCTTCATCAAGATTCTTCCATTCATAAGACTCCTTTGCCTCGAAAAGTCTTGTCGGGACAGAGTGGTTCGATGTGTCTATCTGGGAGTTGAACCTCAGGATTGATGACGAACCCAAGGATTTTGTATTGGCTATCCGTGCGTCTGTATTCAACTTTCCTATTGAGTCCTGTCCGTGATTGAGCTGCTTGAGGTTCATTGTCCTGGCGTCTTCCCAGTCTACCTCTTCCGATTTCTGGAAGGCATAGTTTTCCAGAGGAATGAGCATCTGCTGTCTGGAAAAATCTATTCTCTGCAACTGCAGTGTCGTGTCCTTGTATTTTTTCGTATTGGTTTCCTCATAGTTGGCACCGTCATACATTGTGAAGGTCAGATATGTCTTGTTTTTTGACATTTCCATAAGGGCAGAATCTGCAAGTGTCAGACTTACATTGCCTTTGCTCGAAGAATGGTTATAGACCATGACATCGTACATCATCTGCGTTTCCTCGTTCCTGTCATCTACCCTGAGTATGTATCCTTCAATGCCATCGTAAAATGTGCCGGTCGGGATTTTTATTTCTTCCTTGGTTCTTCCTATGTCGCTCCTTAAAGTGAATATTTTGTTGAAGGCTACCGGGACAAGGTCATTGGCAATGAAAAAGGCTCCGATACTGATGAAAACTGCAGTTACCAGCATCGGTGCCAATACTCTTTTAAGTGATATTCCGGCTGCCTTTATAGCGAGAAGTTCGTTGTTTTCCCCGAATGTCCCCAGGGTCATCATTGATGCGAGCAGAGTCGCCAAAGGCAGGGAGAGGGGAAGCAGTGTGGCGCATCCCCATCCCAAAAATTCCAGAATAATCTTAAGACTCAGACCTTTCCCCACCAGCTCGTCAATATACAGCCAGAGGAATTGCATCATAAGGATGAATACGACTACCAGAAGGATCGCTATGAACGGTCCTACAAATGAACTGAGAATGAATCTGTCGAGTCTTTTCATTATTACTTTGAGGCGAGGGTCACAAGGGTTTCCAATGCCTCATTGAGGCCTGCTGCATTCTTTCCGCCTGCAGTAGCAAGTCCTGGCTGTCCGCCTCCGCCTCCCTGTATTGATTTTGCAGCTTCTCTGATATCCTTTGAAGCATTGTGGCCGGCATCGACCAGATCCTGGGAATACATAAGCAGAAGCTGAGGCTTGCCTTCATATTCGATAGCTCCGATTACTGCCATGTTTTCCACTTCTTTCTGAAGTTTGAATGCTGCATTTTTGAGTAGTACAGGGTCTGTGCCTCCAGTAACGGTGACTATATTGACATTGCCTATTTTTCTGCTCTTTTCAAGCAGGGCCTTTTTGAATGTCTCTGCCTTCTCTTTCAGGACATCAGCCATCTTCTTCTTGAAGTCTGCGTTTTCCTCTATCATCTTTCTGATAGCCTCAGCGAGGTCAGGAACATTGTTAAACATGGCTTTTGCTATCCTGAGAGTGTTTTCCATTCCGTCAACCACTGCTTCTGCTGCTTCTCCGGTTGTAGCTTCTATTCTGCGGATACCTGCGGCGATTGCGGATTCTGTCACTATCTTGAAGAATCCGATCTGGCCAGTAGCTGCTGCATGGGTTCCGCCGCAAAGTTCAACAGAATCCCCGAATTTCACTATGCGGACCTTGTCTCCGTACTTTTCTCCGAAGAGGGCCATTGCACCCATTTTCTGGGCCTGTTCCATCGTCGCGCTGCGGTTTTCCTCAAGAGGAGTGTTTAATCTTATCAGGGCGTTTACCCTTTTCTCTACCAAATCTATCTGTTCGTCTGTAAGCTTTTCAAAATGAGAGAAGTCAAATCTGAAATATCCGTCGCATACGAATGATCCCTTTTGCTCCACGTGTGTCCCGAGAATTTCTCTCAATGCCTTGTGCAGCAAGTGTGTAGCCGTATGGTTATTGGCTATTTTCGTTCTTCTTTCCTCATCTACGTGCAGAGTGAAACTTTCGCTGCAGTCGGAAGGAATCCTTTCTGCGATATGGATAGTCAGATTGTTTTCCTTGATAGTGTTGACGATGTTTATTTTTTCTCCGCTTTCAGATATTATATATCCGGTATCACCGACCTGGCCTCCCATTTCTCCATAGAAAGGAGTTCTGTCGAAGACAAGCTGGTACATAGTCTTGTTCTTGGCCTTTACCGTGCGGTGTCTTGTAAGGAGCACGCCTTCTATTTCGGTAAAATCGTATCCGGCAAACTCAATGCTGTCGCAATGATGGAATTCCACCCAGTCTCCTGATTCTATGGCAGTGGCATTCCTTGCCCTGTCCTTCTGCTTTTTAAGTTCTTCTTCAAATCCCTTAAGATCAGTGCTGTATCCTTTTTCTGATGCGATAAGTTCACTGAGGTCAATAGGGAAGCCGAATGTGTCGTATAATACAAAAGCATCTTCTCCTTTTATGACTTTTGTATCCGTACACTTTTCCATGAGGTTCTCAATGAGTCTGATACCTCTGTCCAATGTACGGAGAAATGCCATTTCTTCTTCTCTGATGACTTTCTCAATAAGTTCCTGCTGTTTTACGATTTCAGGGTAAAATTCTCCCATATCGCTCACAAGCTGGCTTACAAGTCTGCACAGGAATGGTTCGTTGAATCCGAGGAATGTGTATCCGTAACGGACTGCGCGGCGCAGTATCCTGCGGATTACATATCCTGCCTTTACATTTGAAGGCAGCTGTCCGTCGGCAATCGAGAAGCTGATGGCACGGATATGGTCAGCTATTACCCTCATTGCAACTTCTGTATTTTCAGACTCGTGATACTTGTGTCCGGAAAGTTCTTCTACCTTTGAAATCATACCGGTGAATACGTCCGTATCGTAGTTGCTCTGTTTGCCCTGCAGGGTCATACAGAGTCTTTCGAAGCCCATTCCTGTATCTACATTCTTGTGCGGCAGAGCTTCCAGTTCTCCGCTGGCCTTTCTGTTGAACTGCATGAACACAAGATTCCAGATTTCTATTACAAGATGGTGGCTTTTGTTCACAAGGTCCCGTCCGGGAACAGCGGCCCTTTCTTCATCGCTCCTCAAATCGACATGTATTTCGCTGCATGGTCCGCAAGGGCCTGTATCTCCCATTTCCCAGAAATTATCATGTTTGTTTCCAAGGAGAATCCTTTCGGCAGGAAGATATTTTTTCCATTCTTCCATTGCCTCTGAGTCCATTTCTGTGCCGTCAGCAGAATCTCCTTCGAAAACAGTGGCATAGAGTCTTTCCTTGTCTATCTTATAGACCTCTGTGAGAAGTTCCCATGCCCATGAGATCGCCTCTTTCTTGAAATAGTCTCCGAAACTCCAGTTTCCCAGCATTTCAAACATCGTATGATGATAGGAGTCATGGCCCACCTCTTCAAGGTCGTTATGCTTTCCGCTGACTCTCAGGCATTTCTGACTGTCTGTGGCTCTTTTGTATTTTGGAGTGCTGTTTCCCAGAAACCAGTCTTTGAACTGGTTCATTCCAGCATTTGTAAACATCAATGTAGGGTCATTCTTGACTACCATCGGTGCAGAAGGTACTATACTGTGCTCCTTCGATGCGAAAAAGTCAAGAAAAGCTTTTCTTATTTCTTTGGAAGTCATCATAAAACTTTTTAATACTTTTTTATTCGACCTGCAAAATTAATAACAATTTCCGAAAAAATCGTATATTTGCGCGATGTCCAAATTTAAAAGGTATATTTTCAATACGGATACACTCTCGTATGAGGTTAAGGAGATATCCGCGCAAGTTCGTTTTCTGAAGGGTCTCGGACTCTTTTTGGCGAGCGTTGCTGCAGCGTGCCTTTATGTGTGGATATATACTTCGGTCCTGGGATATAAGTTGCCCAAGACGGTAATACTGGAAAAGATAAATGCCAGATGGTCGGCTAAAATGGATATAATGAACAGTCAGTTGGATCATTATGACAACATACTGGCCATGCTTCAGGTCAGGGATGACGATGTTTACAGGTCGGTGTTCGGAATGAACGAAATATCAGAGACAGTAAGGAATGCTGGTTTCGGAGGAGTGGACAGGTACTCGTGGCTGGATGATGCACATGACGGAGGTGTTCTTAAGGAGACAGTGATGCGTCTTGATGTGCTGACCAAGAAAACGTATGTCCAGAGCAAATCTTTTGATGAGGTGCTTGCTCTTTCCAAAAGGGCTGGAGACATGGCTGCCTGTATTCCATCAATTCCTCCGGTAAATCCTATGCCAGGCTCATATCGTATATCAAGTACATTCGGACGCAGGACAGATCCTGTTACCGGACGTTCAGCCAGGCATGAAGGCGTTGATTTCGCCTGTGATATCGGGAATCCAATTTATTCTACGGCTGACGGTGTCGTTGAAAGTGTTAAGTCCGAGTATTTCGGCTATGGCAAGAATGTGATAATCAATCACGGCTTCGGATATAAGACCAGGTATGCGCATATGGATGAAATCTCTGTCAGTGTAGGGGAAAAGGTCGTCCGGGGCAAATATATTGGAACGACTGGCAATACAGGAAAGTCAACAGGACCGCATCTGCATTATGAAGTTCTTTACAGGAATGTCCATGTGAATCCGTACAACTATTACGACCTGGCAATGACTCCTGATGACTATATTTCACTGATTGAACCTGTTAACTCTGGAAACGGAACAGAATCTGCTTTCAAATGATTCGGGAGACTTCTGTATGAACAGCAAATATGTCTATGACAAGGATGATTTCAGATTCCGTGCCCAGAAACGTTCGGCACGCAGAGTTGTCCTGCGAGTGCTGAAATATTTTATAGCCAGTATTTCGCTGACTGTAATCTATTATGTATTTTTTTCTTTCTTCTTCAGTACGGACAAGGAGAGGGAACTCAAGTCTGAAAACAGGATGTATTCCAGACTGTATCCTGAACTGGAGCAGAAACAGAATCTTCTGGCTGATGTGGTATCCGGCCTGGAGGTCAAGGATAATATAATATACAATGATCTCTTCCAGACAGATGTGGTCTCCTTTGACAATCGTGTAACAACAGATTTTCTGGCTGACAATGATTCGATAGGAGTGCTTGACATTATAAAATATTCAGAGAAAAGGTTTTCCGGACTTACCGGGATTGCAGCGAGAGTAGATGATGAATTTTCCAGAATATTCAGTCTCATGTCGTCTGATTCGCTCGTGCTTCCGCCTTTGGCTTCTCCTGTAGCAGGTTTTTCCGTAAATTCTGTGGGAGCTTCTACCGGTGAGAGAATAAACCCTTTCTATAAGGTGAAAGTAATGCATGACGGTCTTGATATAGTAGTTCCTGCGGGTACCCCGGTAGTGGCTTCGGCTGACGGTGTTGTCTTGTCAGTTATACGTTCAAAGAAAGGTCTTGGCAATGTTGTTGAACTCAGCCATGGTGGCGGATATTTTACCAGATACGCACATCTTTCAGATATTAAAGTACTTAGAGGAAGGAAAGTGTCAAAGGGTACTATACTTGGCAAAGTCGGTACCTCAGGAAATGCGTTTGTGCCGCATCTTCATTATGAAGTGAGGCGGGATTCCACTCTTCTGGATCCTGTCAATTGTTTTTTCGCCTCGGTTTCTCCAAATGAGTACGGGGATATGTTGCTGCTTTCTGCGAGTGCAGGACAGTCAATGGATTAGCATCTTTTAAACAATGTATCGGAAATGGAGAAGACATACTATAGAATAGGAGAAGTGGCCGATATTTTAGGAGAAAGTGTTTCGTTGGTCAGATTCTGGTCAGACAGTTTTGCTAAATTTATAAAGCCTAAGCGCAATGCAAAGGGAAACAGGCTGTTTTCGTATTCAGATCTTGAGACTTTCAAGATGATTCATTTTCTTGTAAGGGAATGTGGCCTTACTCATGAGGGTGCGGCCAGAAGGATGAGTGAGGACAGACGTCCTGTTGAGTCGAAGGTCAAGGCTTTGGAACTGCTTTCTTCAATAAGGGCGCAGTTGGAGGATGTAAAGAAAATGTTGTAGAGAATAATCTGGTATGGTGAAAGTAAGGGATATAATAAAGGTAATTGAGGAATTTGCTCCGCTTTCGGTTCAGGAAAAGTGGGACAATAGCGGACTATGCATTGGTTCGCCTGATTCACATGTCTCATCAGTGCTCCTTGCGTTAGACTGCACTCCGGAATTGGTGGATGAGGCAGTAAGAGTAGGTGCCGATATGATAATTACGCATCATCCGCTTATTTTTTCAGGACTGAAAAAGATTTCTCCTGATGATTTTGTCGGTTCAGCTGTAATAAAGGCTATATCTGCAGGTATTTCTGTTTATGCTGCCCATACTTCAGCCGATAAGGTAATGGCCGGTGTCAGCGGGGCAATGGCGAGAAGACTCTCTCTTGAGAATATATCCATTCTGGATGAGGACGGAGATGGCACAGGGCTTGGCGCAGTAGGTGATCTTGTGATGCCTATGACTTCTGAGGAGACTGTAGAGTTCGTCAAGGAAAGATTCGGACTTAAGACAGTCCGTACTTCCAGGCCTTTGGATATTCCTATTTCAAGAATCGCCGTGTGCGGAGGTTCTGGAAGTTCGCTGATCCCAAATGCAATCGCTTCAGGAGCACAGCTTTATCTTTGTGGAGACATATCTTATCACCATTTTTTCGCCCCGAAAGGATTTATGCTGATGGATGTAGGGCATTATGAAAGTGAAATAGAGATAGTTGCTATTTTATTTTCGTTACTCAAGAAAAATTTTCCTACCTTTGCAGTCCGCATTACGGAGAATATTTACAGTAACCCGATATTTTATTTTTAAGCGATATGGTTAAGAAGACAAAGAAAATAGAAACACCTATCGACCAGAGAGAGACCTTCGTGTCCATACAGAAGAGTTTTGCAGATTCTGATCTCAGTGTCGAGGAGAAGCTCAAAACACTGTATGCTCTTCAGCAGGCTGATTCTCAGATAGACAAGATTCTTCAGCTCCGTGGAGAGCTGCCTCTTGAAGTTGAGGCTCTTGAAGCAGAAATTGCAGATCTCAAGGCCAAGACAGTACGTGTGAATGTGCAGATTGATGAAGCAGGAAAGCGCATTCTCGAGTACAAGCATAATATTGTGGAGTGTGATGCCCAGCTTGAGAAATATAAGGCACAGGTAGATAATGTGGCAAATAGCCGTGAGTATGATTCTCTGAACAAGGAAATAGAAAATCAGGAACTGCTCAGGGCCATTGCGGAGAAGAATATCAACGAAACGAAGGAACTGGTTTCTTCAAAGAAACATGAGCTCGATGATCTTAAAAGCAGGATATCTGTCAAGAATGACGATCTAAAAGCAAAGAAGCAGGAACTTTCTACAATTGTTGAATCAACTTCCAAGGAAGAGTCAAGACTGCGTGCAGACAGAGATGCCTGCGCCGAGAAGATAGACGCCAGGACGATGAGTGCGTATGAGCGTATCAGAAGTAGCTGTAACAATCATCTTGCAGTGGTTTCCGTATTCAATGGGGATTCTTGCGGGGGCTGCTTCAATACAATCCCTCCACAGAGGCTTGTAGATATAGCTTCAAATAAGAAAATGATTATTTGTGAGTATTGCGGCAGAATTCTCGTTAATCCGGATTTTGAATAGTCGGTTATGGCAGATGAGGTAAAAAGGAGAACCTCTCGCAAGAAAGATTCTGTCAATCTTGAAACACTTGGGCTTGAGATGGGTAATAAACCGCCTCAAGCTCTTGATGTTGAAGAGGCTGTCATAGGAGCGCTCCTTGTTGAACCCAGCTGTGTGGATGAGGCGATGGAAGAGCTTACGCCGTCCTGTTTCTATAGTGAAAAGCACAGGCTGATTTTTGAGGCTATGGTCTCATTGGTAAACGAGCATTCTCCTATTGACTTGCTTACAGTATCGCAGAAACTTAAGGCTTCCGGGAATCTTGAGGTTGTCGGAGGTTCCATCGTACTAGCCCAGCTGACACAGAAAGTTGGTGCTGCCGCGCATATCGAGGTCTATATCAAGATTCTGAAGCAGAAAGGTATTCAGAGAGACCTTATTACTGCATCTTATGATATTCTCAAAAGTTCATATAATGATGCGGTCAATGTAGATGATCTTATAGATACTGCCCAGACCAAGATTTTCGCCGCCATACAGAATAATGTCAAGAAGGACGTTCAGGAAATCGGCTCTGTCATCAACCAGGCTATTCAGGAAATCGAGAGTCTGCAGGACAGTACCGGGCTCAGCGGAGTTCCATCAGGTTTCCCTTCAATAGACAAGGTTACATTGGGATGGCAGCCTTCGGACCTTATTATCCTGGCTGCGCGTCCGTCTGTCGGTAAAACTGCTTTCGTGCTGAATATCGCAAGGAATGCAGCAGTTGATCACAACAAGCCTGTAGCTTTCTTTTCTCTGGAAATGCCTGCCATCCAGCTTGCAAAGCGTATGATGGTGACGGAGACCGGTCTGGAAGCGGATAAGATTAAAGGAGGCCAGAGACTGGAGCCGTATGAGTGGAAGCAGTTGGAGGAAAAACTTAAAAATCTTGCCAAGGCTCCGCTTTATATAGATGATACTCCGTCCCTTCCTGTTATGGAGTTCCGCTCTAAAGTGAAAAGACTCGTAAAGCAGAAGGGTGTGAAACTGGTCATAGTCGATTATCTTCAGCTTATGCAGGGGCCTGCAGAGTTGAGGGGAATGCGAGAGCAGGAAGTTGCTGCTATATCCAGAACCTTGAAAGCCACGGCAAAAGAGATGAATGTTCCTATAATTGCTCTCTCCCAGCTAAGCCGTCAGGCTGTCCAGAGGACGGGAAGCAACAACAGACCGCAGCTCAGTGACCTCAGAGAGTCTGGATCAATCGAGCAGGATGCCGATATGGTTCTTTTTATTCACAGATATGACTATCAGGGGCTTTCGGACAATCCGGAAGATGTAGGAAAGACATCCTTGATAATAGCGAAGCACAGAAACGGTGAAATCGGAGAGATTGATATGATGTTCCGTGCATCTGAAGTCCGTTTCGTGGATATGTCAGATACCCTTGTCGGAAGTATGAATGACATGACTTTTGCCTCTGCGATGAATGATGATGACGCTCCTTTCGGGCCTCCGGGGGATTTTCCTGCAGCGGTTTCGGATTTCGGTGAGAACCAAGATTTTATGTAAGAGAAAATTATGAATAAAGTATTGACCGTATTTATAGCTGCTTTGCTGGTGTCCTTATTCTCTGTTTCCGGGCAGAGTATAGTTAATGCCGGCAGTACTGGAGGCTGTATTCCGGTCAGGTCTCTTTCTGAGGACCTCCTTGCATTCGGGGCCGGTGAACGACTTAAGTTCACTATGCATTACGAGTGGGGGACACTTGATTCTGATATAGGATGGGCTACAGTAGGTCTTGATACAGTAAGGTTTAACGGACAGAGAGCTTTCCATTGCTCTGTTTATGGACGGACTACCAAGCTTTATGATTTCTTCTTTAAGGTGAGGGAGGATTTCCAGTCCTGGTTTACAGTGGACGGCCTTGTTCCTCTGAAATTTACAAGGAATACCAATGAAGGCAGATATGAGGCCCGCAATGTTTATTCCTATATGTGGAATGCGGCTGATTCAGCCAGTATAGCTGCTGACGTATATACTACTACCAGTGGCCACCGTCATGTAGTAATGCCGTTGGACAAGTGTACGTTTGATCTTCCTGCGCTGTTTTTCTTTGCCAGGAATATGGATTTCTCAAAGGTGGAGCCGAATGTAAAATATCCTATGACTTTCGCCATTGATGATGATATATATAACGTGTATTTCATACTGAGGGGGAGGGAGGTTAAAAAAGTAAAAGGTTTCGGAACAGTCAGGACTATAAAGTTCTCTGCAAAGCTTCTTACAGGCAATGTCTTTACCGGAGATGAGGACTTGTCTGTCTGGATTTCGGATGACGAAAACAGGATTCCAGTCCTTTTTGAGGCTCCTATATTGGTCGGTGTCGCTTCAGGAAGACTTGAGAGTTATTCAGGGCTTAAGCATCCGTTCAGTTCTCTGGAGAAAAAGTGAAAAAATTAATGTTATGGCCGCGAAAAAGGAAATATCTCATACAGGAAAGGTGGTAGAGATGACACCTGAGTTCACTACTGTGGAAATAATATCATCTTCAGCTTGTTCTGCCTGCCACGCAAAGGGAATGTGCGGGATGTCAGAAGAAAAAGTAAAGGCAATCTCCGTTCCTACAGATCCTTACGCTACGTGGAATGTTGGAGATGAAGTAAAGGTTATGCTCAGACAGTCTATGGGACTCAAGGCCGTATGGGTATCTTATGTGATTCCTTTGATCATACTAATGATTTTAATATTAACTTTGTCCGCCGTTGGCGTGAATGAAGTCTGTGCCGGGCTGGCTGCAGTCGGTGGTGTCGCTTTGTATTATCTGGTTATATATCTGATAAGGAATAAGCTTGCAGACGAGTTTGTGTTTTATATAAAGGAAAAGTGAAAAAACTAATTTAATCATATATGACGACAACAATTATCTGGACTATTGCGATCATCACTCTGCTGGGTGTTGTGCTTGCGGTGGTCCTTTACCTTGTGGCAGAAAAGTTCAAGGTGGAGGAAGATCCGCGCATTGACGAAGTGGAGAAGGTGATGCCGGGTGCAAACTGTGGAGGCTGCGGCTTTGCCGGATGCCGTGCGTTTGCACAATCTTGCGTCGAGTCTATGAATCTGGACAACAATTATTGTCCGGTAGGAGGCAATGACGTTATGAAGAAGGTCGCCGAGACTCTCGGACTCGAGGTCAAGGAGAAAGCTCCAATGGTGGCTGTGGTAAGGTGTAACGGTACTTGCGAGAACCGTCCTAAAGTCAATGAGTATGGCGGATACCAGTCATGCAAAGTGAAGGCTGCCCTCTACAGCGGTGATACCGGCTGTTTTTATGGCTGTCTCGGATGCGGAGACTGTGTTGCAGCCTGTCAGTTCGGTGCCATTTCAATGGATCCTGTCACAGGTCTTCCTGTAGTTGACGAGGAGAAATGTACGGCCTGCGGCGCATGTGTCAAGGCTTGTCCGAAGAGAATCATCGAACTGAGGAACAAGGGACCTAAGAACCGCCGCGTGTTTGTATCTTGTGTCAATATGGAGAAAGGCGCTGTTGCCCGCAAAGCCTGCAAGTCTGCATGTATCGGGTGCGGAAAGTGTGAGAAGACCTGTCCGTTCGGTGCGATCAAAGTTGAGCACAATGTCGCTTACATTGATTTTGAAAAATGTAAACTTTGCCGTAAATGTGTCGTAGAGTGTCCTACAGGAGCTATCCACGACGTGAATTTCCCTACACCTCCTGTAAAGCCGGCTCCGAAGCCGGTAGCTGCAGCAGTAAAACCTGCCGTTGCACAGGCTGCAGAGAAGCCGGCAGCGCAGCCAGAGGCTGGAGCGGCGGCTACTAAAGTTGAACCAGAGGTCAAGAAAGAGGAGAAATAGACTATGAAGACATTTTCAATAGGTGGAGTCCATCCTAATGACAAGAAAATATCTGCGGACAGCAAGATAGAGATACTGCCTGTGCCAAAAACAGTCTATATCTCGATGGCCCAGCATCTTGGTGGTCCTGCGAAAGCTATCGTGGCAGCAGGTGACAGAGTGAAGACAGGACAGGTGATAGGTGAGCCTACAGGTTTCATCTCTGCATTTGTACATTCATCCGTAACAGGAACAGTAAAGTCAGTAGGTCTGCGCAAAGACCTTGCAGGAATACCTGTCGTACATGTCGAAATCGAGACAGAGGCTGATGAATGGGCTGAGGGTATTGACACTTCAGATACATTGGTTACTGAAATACCTCAGGACAAGCAGTTTATCCTGGACAGAATAAAGAGTAACGGAGTAGTGGGACTCGGTGGTGCCACTTTCCCTGCACATGTGAAGCTTTGTCCTCCGCCTGACAAGAAGGCCGAGTGCCTGATTCTTAACGGTGCCGAGTGTGAACCTTATCTTACTTCCGATTACAGGATAATGCTGGAGAAGACCAGCCAGATAGTGGTAGGTGCAGCTTTGATGAAGAAAGTTCTCGGAGTGGGACGTGCCGTAATAGGAATCGAGGAGAATAAGCCTGCAGCCATAAAGGCAATGACTGACGCTGTTGCTTCCCTTAAGGAAAAATCTTCCGACTATCAGGGTATTGAAGTAATGGTGCTTAAGAAGAAATATCCTCAGGGAGGAGAAAAACAGCTCATTGATGCTGTTATGCGCAGACAGGTTAAGTCAATGGGGCTTCCTATAGACGTTGGTGCCGTTGTCCAGAATGTTGCGACATCTCTGGCTGTGTATGATGCTGTACAGAAGAATATGCCTCTTATAACCAATACTTTGACTGTTACAGGAGACTGTCTCCCTGCTGACAGGCAGAAGAATTACCTGTTCCGCATAGGTTTCCCTCTTTCTTATATTGCAGAATATAACGGAGGAGTGCCAGAGGCTGCTGCCAAGATTGTCAGCGGCGGTCCTATGATGGGAAAAGCTGTTGCCAACTTTGATGCAGCTACGCTCAAAGGGTCTTCTTCCATACTGTATTTTACTGAGGAGCAGACCAGAAGGCAGCCGGAGTCAAACTGTATCCGTTGCGGAAAATGTGCCGAGGCCTGCCCTATGGGACTTGAGCCGTTCCTTCTCAACAAGCTTGCACGCAACGGCATGATGCCGGAACTTGAGGAAAATGCCATCCAGGACTGTATAGAGTGCGGATGCTGTCTGTACAGCTGTCCTGCAAACATTCCTCTTCTGGATACAATCAGAATAGCTAAGGGAGAGGTAATCCGTGCCATCAGAGCGCGTACTGCCCCTAAAAAGTAATGAATTGAAAAAATAACTGACAACAATGAATAAACTTTTGGTTTCACCGTCTCCGCATATTCACGCCAGGACATCGACTGCGACCCTGATGCGTGATGTGGTGATAGCTCTTCTGCCTGCAGTGGCCGTGTCTGTCATTTTCTACGGTTTTTCTGCCCTTATGCTTCTGGCAGTGAGTGTGGTTTCATGTGCTTTGGTGGAATACCTTGTCACCAGGTTCATGCTCAAATCCCGGAATACTCTGGGTGACTGGTCTGCTGTAGTGACCGGTCTTATTCTTTACCTTAACCTTCCGCCATCATGTCCATGGTGGATTGCAGTGATAGGTGCCATATTTGCCATCGGTGTAGTTAAGATGACTTTCGGAGGCTTGGGACAGAACCTTTTCAACCCTGCTATAGCAGCCCGCGTTTTCCTTCTGGTCTCTTTCCCTACATTCATGACCAACTGGAATGCTCCTAAAGGTTTTATCGGCACTGTAGATGCAGTTTCAGGAGCTACACCTCTTGGAATCGTAAAGGAAGGCCTTGCCCAGGGACTGCCATTGTCACAGATTTATGCTGACAACGGTTTTTCATATCTCCAGACCCTCTTCATCAATGTCGGAGGTTCTGCTGGTGAGCTCTCGGCAATTGCAATCCTTGCCGGATTTGTATATCTGCTTGTACGCAAGGTAATCAGACCTCATATCACACTTTCGATTCTCGCTACGATTTTCGTGTTCTCGGGAATTTTCTGGCTGATAAATCCGGAGTCTTATACAGACCCGATCTTCAACATACTTACAGGTGGAGTCCTTCTCGGTTCAGTATTTATGGCTACCGATTATGTGACTTCTCCTATGAGTGACAAGGGTGGTATAATATATGGTGTAGGTATAGGTCTTCTGACCATCCTCATCAGGTATTTCGGTTCTTATCCTGAAGGAATGTCATTTGCAATCCTGATAATGAACTCGACAGTGCCGCTTATCAATATGTTCTGCAAACAAAAGAAATACGGGAGGTAGAATATGGCAGTAAAATCTTCATTCAAGAATATGGTACTTTGCCTGCTGGTTATCTGTCTTGTAAGTTCGTCCTTACTTGCGGTTATCTATGCGCTTACAAAGGCTCCTATTGAGGCAGCTGCTCTGGCAAAGACCAACAACGCCATAGCCCAGGTAGTGCCTGAGTTCGAAGGCGAGCCGGTAAAGGCGCAGATAAGCCTTGACGGCAAAGACTATACATATTATTCAGTATCCAAGGGTGGTTCTGTCGCAGGATATGCAATCATGGCTTCTTCTACAGGATTCGGAGGTGCTCTCAGTCTTATGGTAGGAATTACAGCTGACGGAGTGGTTTACAATACTTCAGTCCTTGCACAGACCGAGACACCGGGTCTCGGTGCAAAATGTACTGACCCGTCGTTCTCTGACCAGTTCAGGAACTTCAATCCGGCAGAGAAAAAACTGCAGGTGAAGAAAGACGGAGGTGATGTTGATGCCATTACCGCATCTACAATCACTTCAAGGGCTTATGTTGCAGCTATCCAGACTGCACTGAATGTTTATCAGGCTATTAAGACGGAAGCTAAATAAAGGAGACATATTATGGGAAAATTACAGCTTATAACTAAAGGAATCATAAAGGAAAATCCAACCTTTGTCCTTATTCTCGGTATGTGTCCTACTCTGGCCACTACTACTTCTGCAGTCAACGGAATGGGAATGGGGCTTGCCACAATGTTCGTGCTCATCCTTTCCAATATGGCTATATCGGCAGTCGCGCCTTATATACCGGATAAAGTCCGCATTCCTTCATATATCGTGATAATTGCAGCTTTTGTGACTGTCCTTCAGTTCATCATGCAGGCATACACTCCTGCTATGTACGAGACACTCGGTCTGTTCATTCCGCTTATCGTTGTGAACTGTATCGTCCTCGGACGTGCTGAGGCTTTTGCAAACAAGAACGGTGTCATAGATTCTGCACTTGACGGTCTGGGTATCGGTCTCGGCTTCACCATGTCGCTTACAATCCTCGGTCTTGTACGCGAGATTCTTGGAAGCGGCTCCGTATTCGGTTTCAAATTCATTTCAGGTGACGGTATTCTGGCTTTTGTCCTTGCGCCGGGAGCATTCCTTGCATTGGGCTACCTGATTGTCATCTTCAGGAAACTCACTTCTAAAAAGTAACAGGCTATGGAGTATATATTGATTATAATATCAGCGATATTTGTAAATAATATCCTGCTTTCACAGTTTCTTGGAATATGTCCTTTCCTGGGCGTTTCCAACAAGCTGAGCACTGCTGTCGGAATGTCAGGTGCCGTGTGTTTTGTGATTACGCTGGCTACTTTGGTGACATACCTTATACAGTACTACGTCCTGGTGCCTCTGCACATTGAGTTTATGCAGACCATATCTTTCATTCTGGTCATTGCAGCCCTGGTGCAGATGGTGGAAATAGTTTTGAAGAAGATCAGCCCGTCTCTTTATCAGGCTCTCGGAATCTTCCTTCCTCTGATTACTACCAACTGTGCGGTTCTCGGTGTTGCTATCATCGTTGTGACCAAAGAGTTTACTTTCGGAGGCGAGCCTCATATGCTTAACCTTGCAGAGTCCATAGTTTATGCATTCGCCACTTCAGTCGGCTTCGGTGTGGCTATGGTATTGTTTGCAGGTCTCAGGGAGCAGCTTGCCTTGAACAAAGTGCCAAAGCCGTTCAAAGGTATTCCTATTGCGCTTGTGACAGCTTCTATTCTGGCTCTCGCGTTTATGGGATTCTCAGGTATGGTATAGTCTGAAAGGTATATGGACAACATATTGAATAAAAAACCCGGGTCTGCCGCAGAGTGGTGTGACCTGGGTTCTCTTTATAGAAGGGAAGGTAAATTCGGTGAGGCGGTAAATGCTTTCAGAAAAGCTGCCGCCGTAGCATCGGATGAAGCTGAAAGGGGAGTAATCTCCATTGAAGAACGAGATACCGTGTGCAGTCGTGCCGAAGCGTCAGTTGAGCTTATAGCACGTATAACAGGCTTCGTCAACAAGGATCTGATGAATCCCTAAAATCTGTATCTTACAGAAAGGGAAGGTATGAATCCCATCATTCCGTAGTTGTAGAATCCTGTTTTCCTGTAGCCGTTGAATTTTCCTGTGTGGAATCCGAAATAAGGTCTGATATCCACTGACAGCTGCAGCGGGAACCAGAAAGTATATTCAAGACCTATCTGTCCGGTAAAAGCCATCATGAATCCTTTTCCGGCCGGATGGGTTTTGATTTTGTGCATTATTTCCTTATCATCTTTCCAGTGTTTGAAATAAGTCATTCTGTCTGAAGCGTATCCCAGTGCAAGTCCGGGACCTGCATAGATGCCCCATGAGCCTCTGTCTGTCCATGCAGGCTTGGCAAATACAAAGTTATATGATGCTTCTGCTATGAATCCCGGCCCTCCGTATCCGAAATCAAGGCCGAGGTCAGCGGCAATGAAGTCTTTTCCTATTGAATGCTGGTATGAGGCTTCAAGACCTTTACCTCCTATTCTAATTCCTATTGCTCTCGGCTGTGCGCTTGCGCATATTGCAGTCATCACTGTCAGGCCGGCAGCGACAAGTACGTTGGTTAAAAATCCGGAAAATTTCATTTCAATATAATTTTAATTTTACATATACCGGCCCCAAATATAGTATTTTCCTTTATAATATAAGTCTGAAAAGGAAATACTTTACATCCCCAACACTTCTGACCTGTCTTTTGAAAGACTCTGCGGATGTATTTGTCGTGGGCAAAATTGATACACAGCATAGGTTGTACAGCGGAGCTTTGGAGGAGTCTGTCAGCTGCGACTCGTAAGTTTATAAAATAATATACGAGGCCGGCTCATACTTTTGAGTCGCCTCGTATATTCGTACTATTGAAGGGGAGACAGTTTGGAAATATAAAATTCTCAAAGAGAAGCAATTTCTTTTGAGCCGCCTCTTCGTGTAATCTTCAGATATTTTTTAGAATCTGTATCTGACACTTAGTGAAGGGCAGAAACCGTAAAGTCCTCCGTTGTAGAATTCTGCATGATGATGACCTGCCCATACTCCTATCTGAGGCCTGAGGTCGATAGATAGCTGAAGAGGGAACCAGAAAGTATATTCAAGTCCGATCTGACCTGCTACTGCAAATGCAAAGTCATTAAATGAAGTACTGATGGCAGCACCCGGACCTGCATAGAATCCCCATTCTCCTCTTGCTGTCCATGCTGGCTGTGCTATCATAAAGTTATATGTAGCAGCTATGTTCATTCTGTTGTAAGTAAAAAGTCCGAGAGTTGCCTCCACAAAGTCAGCTCCTCCTACCTCATGCTGATATGAGGCTTCAACTCCATAAGTAAATCTTGCACCGATTGCTCTCGGCTGTGCTGCAGCTGCGAAGGAAATACCAAGCGCCAATACTGCAATGGCTAAAATCTTTTTCATAAATATTGTAATTAGTGTTGTAATTTTCAAAACGCAAAAACAAATATAAGTCGTTTTTTGCAAAATGTAGCAATAAAACTACAATAATGAAAGTTTGAAAGTATTTTTTCAGATGTAATAAATTTAGAAGCTGTTTAAAAATTTTTCAAAAATTCTTTTATTGCTCTTTTAGGTCTGTTTGCCACGACTTTTTTCAGTCAGATAACTGTTATCTTTTTCAAAAAGTCACAGAAAACATCCTCAAAAAATACTTCATAAAATTTATAATGACAAAAATTTAAACAACTTCTTATTTCATATTGCAGGATGATTCAAGAGGAATTCCTAAAGACACCGTTTTAGTATTATTACTATGGAGAGATTCAGTGAGGTTGCGGATAAAAATAAAAGCTAAAAAAATATATCTACAAGAAAAAATAGTATATTTGGAAAAACTGAACTTTGCATTTTCACCTATGATAAATTTCTGATATATGAGTACAGATTATTTTCCCCATTGGTATGGCTTTAAAGCTATAGCTCTTGTACCTGCTATTATTTTGTGCAGTTCGTGTGATGTTTCTCCTGTAGAGGATGACAATCCGGAAACTTCTTATGACAAGCCTCCGTTTGAGGAGGTCGTTCCGGAAATAATTTCTTATACTCAGTCAAACCTTGTGTATCGCGGCAATACCGGTGACTCGGAGTCTGACTGCTGGGAGTTGACTTTGCTTACAGAGAAAGTTACGGTAGATGACTATGGTTTTCCTTCAGGTCCGGGTCATGTGCTGAATCTTATGTTCAATACTGTGTATAACAAAAGTCAGGAGGCTGACTTGAACTGTATTGCAGGTGATTATACCTCGCCTGCAGGTTATTATGACATGAGCATAGGAACTTACTATCTCGGTTTTGAAGACATAATTGATCTTCCGGGAGTTACGGCGAGAGTGCCTGTAGGCACTTTTTATGGGGAATTGCCGGAGGGTATGGACAGCAAGGATTATACCTATGATTATTTACAGGAAGGCACATTCTCTATTATAAAGAATCAGGATGGCACGTTCACTATTTCCGGCCAGCTTTCCGGCAGTCACTATCTGAAGCATCATTTTACGTTCACGGGAAAGCTTGATCCTATAGACAGGGCAGAGGCGGAAATTACAATTCCCAATAGTACGCTTACTGGAAACGTAGATCTTTCTCCGATACTTCATCATGCCCTTCTTCAGGATTTAGGCAACCTTTTCTGGCTTCCTGATCCGACCCAGGATGATATAGAAAGCGGCAAACCTCATTCACGCAGTTACAGGGCAGTCGAACTTGATATTGCTGATAAGAATGTGGAAATGATTTACTGGCCTCGGCTTACAGACAGCAAGAGCGGTGATATACTGAAAATAGTCTTCTTTGTTCCGTATGAAACAGATATCGCTAAAGACGGTATTCCGGCAGGTGGATACCGCACAGTTCCGGTGGATGCTAGGGATGAATACGGTATAGACAGGGATTATATCCGACCAGGCAATATTGTTCACGGAGTAAAAGACGATTTCAGCCAGAGAGGAGGTTCCTGGTACATGCCTCTTCGCAAGAGCGATGCAGGGCAGGATGTTCTTGGCCCTACGTATGCCAGGATATTTAGCGGCAACATGATTGTAGATCGCACTGGTGAAGATAGTGCAGGATACAGAATCTCGTTTGAATTTTATGATGAAGCCGGATATAAGATATCAGGGACATGGCTTACTGACAAGGCTATTCCTATCCGCCAGCCGATGGTAACGAAATAACCAAACGACTTAACTACATGACAAAAATTGGAAGATATCGAACGTCAGCTTCTTCATCGGGCGATTCAAGACATCCGAGATTTCTT
>URDD01000048.1 GCA_900546395.1 uncultured Bacteroidales bacterium
AGCCGTTGCAGCCCCTCCTCTTTTCCGCCACTGCCTCCATCCGACAAATTGCATTGGAAGATAATAAAGCGCATTAAGTCCCGCATCTCCATAAAGTTCTGCCTTATAGGAAATAAATGCATACAGAGTCACATTAACAAGACCAAACAGGTAATTCCAGATACTTCCTTTTGCAACAAGGACGACACAGACAACTCCTGCGATACCAGCTACGGATCCGATGACATCCACAGCCCCTGTAAGGAATGAATATAATATATTCAGGACGATGACACCTGCAATCAGCCCAAAATCATAGTATGACAACACGCGGTTTTTCATAGACAATAAATATAAATCTGTCAGTTTGTTTTGTTAAGATGCTTCAGGATTTTCCCAGCGAGAACACGGCCTACAAGAGCCTCGAGATCTTCTATAGAAGCAGAGGCAATTCTTGGGACACTGCCAAAATGCAAAATAAGTCTCTGTTCCGTCTTCTCCCCTACACCCTTGATTTCCCTTAATGCAGATTCTACCTGCGCCTTACTTCTACGGTTTCTGTGATGGGTTATTCCAAATCTGTGCGCTTCATCCCTGATACGTTGCAGAACTTTAAGTGCCTGGGAATTTCTGTCGATAAACAAAGGGTAAGGATCGCCGACACGATAGACTTCCTCCATGCGCTCAGCCAGACCGATGACAGTAAGTTTGTCTGTAAGGCCAAGTTCAGCAAGAGCTTCATAAGCAAATGAAAGCTGTCCTTTACCTCCGTCAATTACAATAAGCTGAGGCAGATCGTCAGGCGATTCTGCAAGCATCCTTGAATATCTTCTGTTTACAACCTCCTTCATGGAAGCATAATCATTCGCCCCCACTACAGTTTTTATTATAAAATGCCGGTAATCTTTTTTACTCGGTACTGAGTCACGGAATACCACGCAGGCTGCAACAGGGTTGGTTCCTTGAATATTTGAATTGTCAAAGCATTCTATGTGTTCAGGCAGGACTTTCATCCCGAGTGCATCACGGAGCTCTTCCATGACTTTTCTTCTGAAATCATCCGGATCAGTATGTTCTTTCTGTTTCAATGCATTGAATCTCATTTCCTTTGCATTCTTTGCACTCAGTTCCAGCAGAGATAGCTTGTCTCCCCTGTAAGGTATCTTGAACTCTACTCCTTTAATTTCTATATCAGGAAGAAACGGTACCAGGACTTCTCCTGACAGATTGCCGAGTTTGTCCTGAACTTCAGCAATAAACATCCCCAGCACATCTGCCTGTTCTTCTTCTATATTCATTTTGAATCCCAGATTGAGGGACTGGATTACAGCGCCGTCCTTCAGTCGCATAAAATTACCGTATGCTTCATTGGAATCAAAAACCAGCGAAAAAACATCCAGATTGCCTATCTGAGAGTTCATAATCAGCGATTTGCTGTAATGCTTCTCGATAGACATCATTTTCCTTTTATATTCTTCTGCTACTTCAAACTCAAGATTTGATGCCTCCTCAGACATTTTTTCCTTGAAATGCCTTATCATTTCACGTCCACCCCCTTTGAGAAGTCGGACTATCTCTTCAATATTTTCATTATACTCGCTTACAGAAATACCACCTACACAACATCCTTTGCATTTACCGATATGATAGTTCAGACACGGACGGAACTTACCTCTCAGGATTGCTTCAGAGGTAATTTTCAAATTGCATGTCCTGAGCGGATATAAGGAAGCAAACAGTTCCAGAAGATTTCTGGCATGCATGACAGAGCTGTAAGGCCCGAAATACCTGGAACCGTCCTTGACAAGCCTTCTTGTGAGAAAAACTTTAGGAAAAACATCAGAACTTACACATATCCACGGATAAGTCTTGGAATCCTTCAGGAGAATATTGTATTTTGGCTTGTACTGCTTTATAAGGTTATTTTCCAGCAGCAATGCATCGGCTTCTGAATCAACGACAGAATACTGCGCATCTGCTATTTTGGAAACCATCACCGCTGTCTTTCTGGTAAGCCTATCCGGCGAGACAAAATACTGTGCGACTCTCTTGTGCAGGTCCTTGGCCTTACCCACATAAATGACATTCCCCTCAGAGTCATAGTACCTGTAGACTCCCGGGGAATGTGGAAATAAAGATATTTTTTCCTTTAAAGTCAATCTGCCTTAATTTGAATTATTTCAGATATTTCAAGACTTCCTCCTCAATGGCCGGACCACGCAGATTTCTTTTAAGAATAGTTCCATCAGGTCCGAAGAGAACTATATGAGGGATTCCTTGAATTCCATAGATTTCGGTAGGAATATGCTGGGCATTGATAATCTGATTCCAGTTTACACCATAAGCCTTGGCAGTATCCTTGGACGCTTTTGGATCATCCCATACGGCGACACTCAAAACTTCAAGACCTTTTTTATGATATAAGTCATAAACATGCTTTACTGTAGGAATTTCTGCCTTGCACGGACCGCACCATGATGCCCAGAAGTCAACAAGAACATACTTGCCCTTACCTACATAATCTGAGAATTTTACAGTTTTTCCATCAGAGTCTTCCACTGTAAAATCCTTGAACATCTTTCCTTCAGCTGTCTCCAGTCTTACCTGAATCTCATCTTTCATAGACTTTACTACCTTGTTTTCCTGCAATTCAGGAGAAAGGTGAGAAATAAGGGCGGAAGCCTTTTCATCATCATCTGCCACCATAGCAACCTGTTGAATGGCGAACAAGGCAATGACATTGTCAGCATTATCCATCAATGCTTTTTCGTTCTGCTCTACAAAATTGTCGATAGCCTTTTCATATACTGAGTCAACCTGTGCCTTACGGTCTGCCTCCGGATGAGCTGTATCTGCCATTATCTCATTAATCTGCTTTTTCAGGTCATCCTGTATTTTCTGCATCTGTTCCTGATAAACAGCAAGTTTTGTCTGCACAGACTTTGATGGAGTCTTTGATTTCACTTGAGACTCTGCCGAAAGAGTGACCTCAAGAGCAGTTCCGTCAGGGACAAACTGTACCCCATAGTCCGCTGCAGATACTGCACCCACTACAGTCACGTCAGCAGGCACTTCAACATAGAATTTTCCTCCTTTTACAGGAACCAGCGTATCAACCTTAAGATCAGGAATAACCACATTTACCTCATCTATCGCGTCCAGATTGACAGTTCCGGAAATCTTGGTAACATCTGACACCTGGGAACAGGCAGCCAAAACCAAACCGGCTGATGCTGCTGCCAAAACTCGTCTTGTCTTCATAATAAAACAATCTTTTAATAAACATTAATAAAGCGGATTCTGCACTTCCCGTGCAAAATCCGCTAAATATACGCAATTTTACTGAAAGACAATATATCTGTTCATCATTTACTTAAGTCCAGGATACGTACATTACGGAATTTGATCCCGGCACCATGGCCAAGAAAGCCTACATATCCTTTCTCATTGAACATTCCAGGATGATTCCTGTGATCCACTGTATAAGGATTCTTTTTTCCTCCGTCAGGAGCGACATTGTGACCTTTACAAGCTTTCCTGAGGTCGCCGTCAAGTATCACTTCTCCGTTGAGAGTCACGGTAATGCGATCTCCGACAACCCTGATTTCCTCATAATTCCACTCTCCCAGAGGCTTGTGGACAATCCTTTTTGCGGGAATGATTCCATAAGCTGAACCGTGTACCTGATATTCCTTAAGGTTTTTGTAGATAGGGTCGTCGTGGTCAAGAATCTGTACCTCACACATTCCCCAATAAGCGGCATCCTTTCCCATAGGGGTCCTGATACCGACTCCATTGTTGACTCCCGGTTTTACAAAACAGAATTCAAAGCGGAAAACAAAATCGCTGTACTCTTTTATAGTATAGAGATTCTTTTCATTGCCATAATTTGCAGTTACGAAAATAGTTCCGTTGACAGGTGTATAACCTTCTGTATTGCCAGTCCATTTTGAAAGATCTGTTCCGTCAAACAGGACTTCATATCCGGCCTTTGCCTCATCTTCAGAAAGAACGAATTTCTCTGCCGGAGCCTGAAGTCCGGCAAGCATCTTCTTTATTTCATCTACAGCATATCCGTCATCGGCCCCTCCTGCCTCTTCATAGATTTTCATTGCTTTTTCAAGCGATGATTTAAGGGCATTATAATCGACCTCATCTGTTGTCTTTGACGCAATTGTCTTTACGGCATCTGCTGCCTTATATGATGTTTCAGAATTATCAAGACTCTTGCTTGCCAACAAAAATGCAGGCATTACCGGAACAGCCTTTACTGCAGACAAAATACTGTTCTGCACCTTTACAGATGGATTCATTCTCATCACATCCGAATACTTCTGCACCTTTGCCAAAGCATCCAGTGAAGATGATGAAACCAATGTAACGAAACGTCTGAGAGCAGCTTCTGAACGCTCCTTGTCTCTGGATGCGATAGAAAGCAGGACATCTGCTGCATTATAGTCTGAGACTTCCATAAGAGCCTTGAATGCCTCGTCCGCAGCACCTGATTCATATCCGTCCGCAAGCATCTTTACAGCTTTCTTGCAGCTTCCTGCCTGCGCCAGTACTGGATAATACAGCACTGGAGAACCTCCGGCATTGACATACTTCTCAATAATCTTGAACTGTTCCTCAGCAGGATAATCTGCCAATGCAGCACAAAGAGCCTTCTGAAGCAGTTCTACTCTTTCTCTCTGAAGACCGTCATTAAAGAAAGCGTTAATTTTGTCACTGTCCTTTTCAGTCACGACTCCTGCCAAAGCTTCATAAGCTGCTTCACTTACTTCAGGATCTTTATCGTCAAGCAGACTGAACACCTGCCAGGACAAGCTTTTCATCCTTCGAACAGATGCAAGTTTCAATGCATACAATCTGTCTTTTCCACCTGACTCAAGAATATCTGAAACAAAACGGCTGATATCCTTGTTCAAGGAAAGAAGACTCCTGTATGCTGCATCTGAATAATCCTTGTTTGACGAGCCAAGCATCTCAGTCAGTAGGTCAGATGCCTCAGATCTAGCAATCTTTCCAGCGGCTCCTATAGCTGCGTAAACAACGCTGTCTTCTCCGGATTTCAAACAGTCATAGATAAAACCGAACTGTGACCCTATATGGTTTTCTCCAAGCCAGTTAAGAACATCTGCTTTCACAACTGGGGAAAGTCCTGCAGCAAGGTTTGCAACAGCAGAATAAACTTCGTCATCCGCAAAAGCTTCTGCATATTCAAGAGCCGCACAACGATATTCCCTGTCATTATCTTTCACCGCAGCAAGCAGTTCTTTCAGCCCTTCCTTACCTTTTATACCCAAAACGATTTCCAAAGCCGAGCATCTGAGGCCTGAATCCTTTGACTTAAGCATTTTCATGGCACCTGCAAGAGCTGCCTTCTTGTTTCCTGTATCAGCCAGCCTGCCGAGAAGTGACATATAGTCATATACAGATACTTTGCGCAGAGTCTTCAGGGAAGCTGAAGTTCCGCACTGAGAAAGAGCATTGCAATAAGCCCTCATATCAGGCGTATCCGATTTGCTGGACTCATCCGAATCTTCAAGTGCATTTCCTTCGAGTTCTGCAACCCAGGCTAAGATATATGGCTCAGCTTCTGAAATTCCTTTTTCTGCTGCCGCATATGCCAGCAAAGGTCTTGATACAGCGTCTTCCTTTATCATTCCAAGAATAGCATCTTCACTTCCCTCGATACCAATAAGGGCGCCTACCGCGAGAGATGCTGTTTCCGGAGCCCTGGCATACTCCATAAAAACAGGAATATCTTCTGCTGTTGCTATCTGCTTTAGCTGTGTAAGGAGAAATACCCTGTTTGGAATATCCTGACACTTTGCCGCTGCATTTGCAAGAGCCGTTTTTACTGCCTTTGCGTACTTCGCATTCCCTTCGGTCCCTACATAGTTAACCACCCCGTTTAAAGCATATTCCACCAAAGCGTTATTTCCTTCTGCAGCAGGAACCAGCATAGAGGCAAGTATTTCAACAGATTCCGGAGCAGATGACAGTATATCTGCCATTTCTCTCTTCAGATCATCAGCAGTAGGAGCAGGCAGTTGCGCCAAGGCATCCTGGACTATTGTAGTAACTGTCCTCTGTCTGGTATCCTGCGCTGATAAAACTGCAGGTGCAGCCAGAGAAAGCATCAATATCGTCGCTAATATATTTTTCTTCTTCATATTCTTTTCTTTTATTGTTCTATCCTCTCTTTAAAGACTCCATGTACCCCTCATAGGCTGGTCAACCAGTCTGTTTGCTGCATCGTCGCCGATGAAAAGCTGAGTTTTCGGATCAAAATGCAATGTTCTGCCGAGCCTTAAAGCGCAAACGCCCATATTCACAATAGTTGAACTGTGATGACCGTTTTCCTCATTCAGCGCAAATTTGCGCCTGTTTCTTACACAGTCTATAAAATCCGTATTTCTTGGCTCGGGGTCCGGCATTTCGGCTATCAGCTCCATAACATTTGGTATTGTACATTCAAATCCTTTATATACTTTTCCTTTCGGCCCCTCAATATAAGGTACCTTACCCTGACTCTCGAATCCTTCCCCTTCAAGGATTATCTTGCAGCCGTCTTCATAAGTATATGTTATGCTCCTCCATATCCCGATAGCATCCGGATGCTGCTGAGGCGCATCAACCTCCACTTTAACAGGGAAAGTATCGTCTTTACCAAGAATATACTGTACAGGATCAATGTAATGTTGTCCCATATCACCAAGACCACCACCATCATAATCCCAATATCCGCGGAATGTCTGATGTACACGATGAGGATTGTACGGTTTGTAAGGTGCGGGTCCAAGCCACATGTCATAATCCAGGCAAGAAGGAACTGCCTGAGGTACCAGATTCTCTTTTCCTGTCCAGAAGAACTTCCACGCAAAGCCGGTAGCACCTGAAATACGGACAGTAAGAGGCCAGCCAAGGAGACCACTGTCAACAAGTTTCTTCAAAGGTTCTACCTCAGTTCCAAGTCCGTAAAAAGTATCCTTAAACCTGAACCATGTATTAAGACGGAATATTCTTCCGTTCCTTTTAACGGCCTCCATCACTCTCTTGCTTTCACCGATAGTCCTGGTCATCGGCTTTTCACAGAAAATATCCTTTCCTGCACGGGCCGCCTCGACTGCCATTATACCGTGCCAATGAGGAGGTGTCGCAATATGAACGACATCGACATTGGGATCGTTTATCAAATCCCTGTAGTCGTGATAAGTCTTCATTGTCTCGCCAAACTTCTTCTTTGCAAGATCAACTCCTTTCTGCAAGTGATTCGAGTCCACATCACAAAGAGCAACCAGACGACAACGCTCATCACTTGTAAAATGATTTGAAGAGCGGCCGATTCCACCTACTCCAATGATTCCTTTAGTAAGCTGGTCGCTTGGTGCAACATACTTGTTGCCACCCATTGCTCCCAGGACATGTCTCGGGAGAATAGTGAAAAGTGCTACTCCTGCACCGGCTTTTTTCAAAAAGCCTCTTCTGCTTTCGTCCATATCAAATCTGTTTTAATTATGTGTTATCATTATACCTTAAGAAATATTTTCTGCCTGTACAAGAAATACAGGAAAAGCCAGCACACAGCAATGTATCCTGCCCCATTAAGAACTGCCCCCCAGGCAGGAGAACATTCCCCAATTAATCCGCCCAGGAAAAAATTCTCAATGCCACGGAAACTTACTATCCGCTGTGCCAGATATATAGTGATTGAATTCAGTCCGACAACCCTGAAAAACAAAGTCCATCCCTGACATTTCCTTATATCTATTATATAATAAAAAAGAGAAAAAAGCCCCAGTGAATAAGCTGCCATGACACAAACAAAAGAACTTGTCCACAGCTTTTTGTTTATCGGAAAAGCATAATTCCACAAAAGTCCTGCAACAAGAAACAAAAGTGCTGCACAAAACATATAAAATGACTTCCTGCTTCCTGAAATACGAGTTTCCGGCTGTCTCACAAATTCGCCGGTGAACATACCAAGCATAGCTGTAACAACCACCGGAACAGTGCTTAGAATCCCCTCAGGGTCGAAAGTTCCAGAAAGAATCTTTCCCGGAAGAAAAAGCCTGTCCACATATCCGACCAAATTCCCTTCAAAAGAAAAAGGGTCGGTTCCGGCAGGAACATCAGGCGCAGGTACCAGCCAAAGCAACAGCCAGTATCCGACAAGAATCGCTGCAGAGATTATAATGCGTGCACGCATACTGAAATTAATAAAGAGCAGCGCAGCAAACATCCAGGCAAGTCCGATGCGCCCCAGCACGCTTGCAATTCTCAAGTTCTGGAAATCAAGGTTAAACAGACCGTTATAAACGACACCGAGCAAAACGAGCATAAAGCCCCTTTTAAAAATTTTCAGATATATCTGCTTTCTACTAAAGCCGTTGGAAAGCTGCTTGGCATAAGAAAACGGGAAAGAAATACCTGCAATAAAAAGGAAAAGAGGGAAAATAGTATCGTGATGGGCAAGTCCATGCCACTCCACATGTTTCATCGTCGTTGCGAGAAAACAATCCTCCCCTCCAGGAAAAAGGGAGCAGATAGCCATAATCAAAGGGGCAAGTCCCATAATAAAAAGCATATCGAAGCCACGCAATGTATCCAGGGACAATAATCTTTCAAAAGGTTTCATTCGTTTCAGTATTATAAAATATAGGTTTTGAAACAAAGCACGTTTGCTTTCATTTCAAAACCTACAAATTTAACAAAAAATATTAAAACTAAACTACATCCTTCACTGATGACGGTAATTTTTTTAACTGACCAGAGCAGAAAAAGGAAAGCCGGGTTTAAGACCCGGCTTTCCATAAATATGAAGAATTGCAAGATTATTTGCTTTCCTTGCGGTCTCCGCGACGACGGTCACGACGACGGTCTCCACGGCCACCACGGTTCTGTCCGCCCTGTGCCTGTGCGTTTGCTGCTACACCGGCATTAGGAGAAAGATCTCTCTTTCCGTAAACCTCACCGTTGCAAACCCATACCTTGATACCAAGAACACCTACTTTTGTGTGTGCCTCAGCAAGAGCATAGTCGATATCCGCACGGAATGTGTGAAGAGGAGTACGTCCCTCTTTGAACATTTCGCTTCTTGCCATTTCAGCACCGCCAAGACGGCCGCTGATCTGAACTTTGATACCTTCTGCGCCAACTTTCATAGTAGTAGCTACAGCCATCTTGATAGCCCTTCTGTAAGAAACACGGCCTTCAATCTGACGTGCAATATTGTCAGCTACGATGTGAGCGTCAACCTCAGGTTTCTTAACCTCAAAGATGTTGATCTGAACATCTTTCTTGGTTACCTTCTTAAGTTCCTCTTTAAGTTTGTCAACTTCTGCGCCACCTTTTCCGATGATAACACCTGGTCTTGCAGCGTGGATAGTCACAGTAATTAGCTTAAGAGTTCTCTCGATGACAATCTTGGAAAGGCTTGCCTTCGCAAGACGGTTCATCAGATATTTACGGATTTCGTAGTCCTCTGCGATCTTCTCCGCATAGTTACCACCACACCAGTTAGAGTCCCAACCACGGGTGATACCGATTCTGTTGCTGATAGGATTTGTTTTCTGTCCCATAATTTATTCCTCCACTGATGCTGGTTTCTTTGTATCAAGGATGATAGTAATGTGGTTCGAACGCTTGCGGATTCTTCCGGCTCTACCCTGAGGGCATGGACGGATTCTCTTAAGTGTACGACCTTCATCGACCATAAGAGTCTTGATATATACATTACCGTTATCCAACTCACTTGTGTTGTCAGGGTTCTTTGCCTCCCAGTTTGCAATTGCACTGCGGAGAACCTTTGCCAACGATACTGAAGCGTGCTTCTTTGAATACTTGAGTATATCAAGTGCACGGTTCACTTCGACACCCCTCACGATATCTGCGACAAGACGCATTTTGCGAGGTGAAGTAGGTACATCATTCAGCTTAGCTATAGCTGTCTGCTTCTTTATCTCTTTAAGCCTCTCGGCCATCTGTCTTTTACGAGCTCCCATAATTACAATTTCTTTTTAAAATTACTTACGATTGCCCGAATGGCCTTTGAATGTTCTTGTCGGAGCGAACTCACCGAGCTTGTGGCCTACCATGTTCTCTGTAACGTAAACAGGAATAAACTTGTTTCCATTATGAACTGCGATAGTGTGACCCACGAAGTCAGGAGAGATCATACTTGCGCGTGACCAAGTCTTGACAACCTCTTTCTTCATGCTACCCTCATTCATAGCAAGAATTTTCTTTTCCAGGCTTTCCTGAATATAAGGACCTTTTCTTAATGAACGACTCATAATCTCTAACGTTTAATTCCGGTTATTTTTTCCTTCTTTCAATAATGAACTTATTTGAAGTGCTCTTAGGATTACGTGTCTTGTAGCCCTTAGCCGGCATACCCTTACGTGAACGTGGATGTCCTCCTGATGCACGTCCTTCACCACCTCCCATCGGGTGATCAACCGGGTTCATAACGACACCGCGGTTACGTGGACGACGACCAAGCCATCTCCTGCGTCCTGCTTTACCATGAGACTCCAAACTGTGATCTGGATTCGATACAGTTCCCACTGTTGCACGGCATGATACCAATACCATTCTCACTTCGCCTGAAGGCAGACGGAGAATAGCGTGATTTCCCTCACGTGCTGCAAGCTGAGCATACGCTCCTGCACTACGTGCCATTGCGGCACCCTGTCCCGGGCGAAGCTCAATATTGTGGATAAGTGTACCGAGCGGAATTTCAGAGAGAGGAAGAGTGTTTCCGACTTCAGGGGCAACACCTGAACCTGAAGCGATAACCTGTCCTACTTTCAGTCCGTTTGGCGCAATAATGTATCTCTTTTCGCCATCTTCATACTGTACGAGGGCAATGCGTGCACTGCGGTTCGGATCGTACTCGATAGTAAGTACCTCTGCTTTGCAGTTATCCTTATCACGAAGGAAGTCTATAATACGATACATTCTCTTGTGACCGCCGCCGATATAGCGCATTGTCATCTTACCCTGGTTGTTACGTCCGCCTGATTTCTTCAGCGGTGCAAGCAACCTCTTATACGGGGTACTGCAGGTAATGTCATCAAAAGCACTGATTACCTTGTTTCTCTGACCGGGAGTTACCGGTTTGAATTTTCTTACTGCCATTTCCTGATCCCCCTTTAAATATTAGCGTAGAAATCTATCTTGTCATCGCCTGCAAGAGTCACATAAGCTTTCTTATAATGATTCATGCGGCCTCTCAGAACACTTGCTTCGGTGAAACGAGATTTCTTCTTGCCGTGGTAGTTGAGCGTATTAACGTCTGCTACCGACACATTGTACATCTGCTCTACCGCAGCCTTGATCTGAAGCTTGTTAGCATCACGGTCAACGATAAAACCGTAGCGGTTCAACTTCTCGCCTTGAACCGTCATCTTTTCCGTTACTATTGGCTTAATTATAATTCCCATCTTTCAATCGGTTTAGCGTCTGTTCCTTGAAGCGAGTATATCCTGTACGCCGTCAACGAGTACCAATGAATAAGAATTCATGATAGCATAAGTGTTGATTTCATCTACAGTGATAACCTTAACCTCAGGAAGGTTACGGGACGAAAGGTAAATATTAGCTGAATTCTCAGGAAGCACGAAAAGTACTTTTCTGTCTCCAGCCTTAATGTTCTTAAGAATCTGGATAAACTCCTTAGTCTTAGGAGCATCCATTGCAAATGGCTCAACCATTACGATTGCATTCTCCTGTGCTTTGTAAGTGAGAGCAGAGTATCTTGCAAGCTGTTTGAGTTTCTTGTTAAGCTTGAAGCCATAATAGCGTGGCTTAGGACCGAACACACGTCCGCCACCGCAGTAGATACCAGCCTTAAGGCTACCGTGGCGTGCACCGCCTGAACCTTTCTGACGGATGAGCTTCTTGGTGCTGTATGCAACCTCGCTGCGATCCTTGGTCTTGTGTGTTCCCTGTCTCTGGCTTGCGAGATACTGCTTAACGTCAAGCCAGATAGCGTGATCGTTAGGCTGTACTCCGAAAATATTCTCGTCGAGAACAACTTTCTTTCCGGACTCTGATCCGTCAATTTTGTAAACTGACAATTCCATAACCTTAATCCTCCAAAATTACATATGAACCTTTGGCTCCAGGTACGGAACCCTTCACAACAACGATATTGTTCTCAGGCATAAGCTTAACAACTTCAAGGTTAAGCACTTTAACGCGCTCATTACCCATGTGTCCGGCCATTCTCATACCTTTGAACACGCGTGACGGCCAAGATGATGCACCGAGTGAACCAGGGTGACGAAGTCTGTTGTGCTGACCATGAGTCTTACCTCCGACTCCGGCAAATCCGTGACGTTTTACAACGCCCTGGAAACCCTTACCCTTTGATGTTCCGGTAACATCAAGCCAGTCAACCTGTCCGTTCTCCATATGGAGATCAAGGTCATTGATGGTAATTACATCTCCAAGCTTAACTTTAGTGGTATCAAAACCTTTGAATTCCACCAATTTGCGCTTAGGAGTGGTTCCTGCCTTTTCAAAATGCCCCTTCAAAGGCTTGCTGGCATGCTTTTCTGAAATTTCGTCATAGGCAAGCTGTACAGCGGCATAACCATCTTTCTCTACTGTACGGATTTGCGTGACTACGCATGGACCAGCCTCAATAACGGTGCATGGAATATTCTTTCCATCAGCACCGAAAACGGATGTCATTCCGATTTTCTTTCCAATTAATCCAGGCATTGGTTTGTTTAATTAATTGTTTATTAATACTTTACGCACCGCAACACATTTTTGCGGGCTGCAAATATACGATTAATATTTTAATTTTCAATACTTTGAGTAGAAAATCCAATAAAAATTGAAGAGATGATCCTGAAAATGGACCACCTCTTCAAAATATCCGGTATTAAAGACAGACTGGGAACTATTCTGCCTCCTTGTTAGGGTCTGTGAAGTCAATATCCTCCGCTGACCATACTACAGGAGCTGAACACTCAAGGTTGAATTTGTTAGGAGTTGCATCCTTGAAGATGTCACCTTCGCCTTCATCAAGCTTCCAGTAACCGATGAGTCCGCTTGAATTAGGGTCAACCCCTCTGTTCATATTGGCCTGAATAGTACTCTGCTGTCTGCATACACTCCAGAGACGTACCTGGGACATCATTGCTTTCTCAGCCCTGAAATATGATTCAGAGCCGCAAAGGAGAATATTGTCCAGCACATAGTGGTTCTTCTTGGTCATTCCTCCGGCCTTTTCTCCGTTTATATAGGCAGTAATTTCACCGCTTGCAGAATATGTAAGGGCGAAGTGATACCACTTGCCAGTCTCAAACGGCTCTTTAAGTTCAAACTGAGATCCGCCTGTCTTAATCTGAAGAATATTTCCAGCAATGGCAGCATCTCCGAAGCGCACATAAATTTCAGTACCTTCTGAACAAGCCACAGAGAAAAGGGCCTGGTTGTTCATATAACCTACATACTCACCAAGCTGGTCCATATTGAACCAAGCCTCAAGTGTCCACTCATCTGTTCCGATTCCCCAGTTATCACCCTTGTATTTAGGCATCTGAGAACGGTTGAACATAGGAACTTTCTGGATGAGCGGTCCTGTAAGAAGATACATAATACGGCTTGTCGCCTCCATAATCTGAACGTCAGTATCAGCTGAAATCACCTTCAGAGGAATACAATATGCCTCTCCATTTGGAGTTGAGAATGGTTTGATATTAATGTTGATATCACCAGATGTAGTAGAACCGGCAGATATCACGCACTCAGGATCAAACTTAAGGAACTCCTCAGGCAAAATCTGATAAGATGTTCCGTGCTCAGCATTATACTTTTCCATAAACTCAGGAGCAAGACCTATCGTTGCCTTGATATCTTTGTCAGCAGGACGCGCAACCCTCAAATGGATGGCAACAGTCATTTCCTTTGAAACGGCAAGGTCTTCAACCTGCTGGTTGAATGTCGTTGTAGAAGCTGCCTCGTTTATATAAAGGCCGTTCTCCATTGACTGATAATCGGCATCATCGCAACCGGCAAATACTGACAATGCCATAGCGAGTGCACTTATTTTTATAATCTTGTTCATATCGCTTTTCGAATATTTAAGGATTACTGTTCGTTTTCTTCCGGCTTGTCCTCTTCCGGCTCAGGAAGCGGAGAGTGAAGAGTCTTCATAGCCTTGCGGTACCAAGTGTACTTCTTGTCAAACACAGGACGGAAAGCTCCTATTCCACCGATCCTGCAATCTATGCCAGGATAAGTATACTGGGCATAGGCATTCAGCTGGAAGGTTATTTCACCGTTGCGCATCTGGAAGTTAGGGCCGCCTGTAGTACCGTAGCTCTCAAAGTTTGAATTCAGTACTGTCATACTGACTACCTTCTCCGGAGTAAGTACGCCTTCGTAGTTGTTGATGAGCACTCCTACACGAGAGTCTATTGAGCTGACTCTTCCATCGTTATAAGCCTGAAGAAGGAAATAGCTGATCATCTCGCCACATCTTGGATCAAGCCTTTCAGGCTCGCCGTCCACACAGAGAAGATTGTCTGTTCCTGATTTCGGGCCGAAATATTTTGACAATTCATCAAGGAAGATATAGTTGCGCTCAGGATATGAAGCAATGTTTCCTCCATGACCGTAACCTGGTTCAAGGTCATAGTCAAAGCCGTTATAACCGTACTTTGCCACTGTATCTACAATAGCTCTCGCATACTTGCGGATAGCCCCGTCCATCTTCGCCTCATCATTATATTGAGGGTCAGGATGTCCGCCATACCAGCCCCAATAATATGCAGCCGCATCCTTTTCATTCTCGAATACCTTGCCGTCAATTTCATATTTATTATCGGCAGTCATCTTATAAGGAGTCATCTGCGCTCCGATATTATCTACTATGAAGCAGAGAAGTACCTTCGTTCCCTTGATAGTCTGCAGCTTTCTCAAATCCTCTTTTCCTTCCGGAGTGAGGTTTTTCCAGTTGCCCCACATTGAGATGAAATCAACCGAATCAGGAATACCCATCATCTGGGTGTTCATATTCGATCCTGTAGGAGACCAGTCACTGAACCACATAAATGAAACAGGACGGTTTGCAACACCTTTCTCGTCATAAGTGCGGTTCGCCTTCCAGGCACGGAGATTCTCATAGTAATCCTCATTGTGCATTGAGCCGTTCTCCCCTGCCGGTTCGTAATTATTCGCCTCCGGCGATGTCCAGTCAGAGCAGGCAACAACAGCAAATAGAGAAGCCGCACCTGCTAAAACCATATTTATTGTCTTTTTCATTGAAATTTCCTTTTAAGATTAGTATCTCTTGACATCCTTAAGAGCCCACCAAAGTTCAGTGTTGTCAGTATCACCGCCCTGGAGCATACCGGCAGCTGCATTTACATTGTCACCGTTTCTGTCATACTCGCTCTTGGAGAAGCGCAGACGGCGCTGGCCGCGCTCAGAATCAACACCTACTGTAGAAAGGTTGTCCTTAGGAGGGAAGATGTACGGATAGCCGGTACGACGGAAATCACTCCAAGCCTCAAGACCGTTAGGGAATCCTGCAATCCACTTCTGAGTTATGATCCTCTCAAGTTTCTTGTCATCACTGTCACCGTCATTCCATTTGATGGTACATTTGGACTTGTTGGTCACGCTGTATCCTTTGTCTGAATCAGTATAGCTTGCAGGTACGGACTTGTCATCGGCAAGATATGCCTCGACTCCGCTTGCACCCCATTCCTGGAAAGACAGTCTGATACCTTCGTTATAAAGATTCTCCGGAGTATCACCCATATTCCATTTTTTCAGGGCTCCTTCAGCACGAAGGAAAGCAGCCTCTGCTGCAAGCATTATAGGCATAGGAGCTGTTTTCTTGCTTTCTTCCGAATATATGAGGCCGGAATAAGATGTAAAATCACCCTTGCTCATACCTGCCACTCCTGAACGGACACCCTTATAATTGCCATCCTTTCCTGACTTGTTCTGGGTAAAATATTTTGCACGGCGCGGATCGTTGTATCCGTTCATATAGGAAACGATACAGGCATTTGCCTTTACCTCACCGCCCCAGGCAGTCTCCAGCTGATAGAAACCGTTAGTATACCTGCCGTTAAGCTTGTCATATGCACTATCCTCGATAGTAGTCATGACTCCTGCAGCTACAGCCTCTTCGGCTTTCTGCTGTGCATATTCAGGATCTACACTGCTGATACGCATCGCCATACGGAGCTTGAGGGTATTTGCAAACTTGAGCCATTTGCTGTTGTCACCGCCATAAACGCGGTCAACGCTTGCAAGAGGAGTCGAGCCACTTCCTGCAGCAGACTGGAGTTCTTTAATTACATTATCCAAATCATCAAACATTGCGTGCCATGCAGTCTTCTCGTCATCGTATCCCACAAAGAAATCACCGTTTGCAACTTTTGAATAAGGAAGAGGTCCTTGAATGGAAGCCACCATCTGCATCACATATACACGGAGAAGCTGCGCCATCTGGAAATAATAACCTTCACCGCCTGTAAAGCGCTGAACGTTGAACCAGCCTGGGTAAAGACCTTTACCGCCATCAGCAGTAAAGTACCAATCTACTGTCCACTTGTTCCACTCATCATCAATATTGAATGTGGAATACAAGTTGTTACGGCTCCATGAGTGAGGTGCAGTAACATATCCTCCAAAACAAGCCCAGAATGTATTGTTTCTCTGGCAAGGGTTTTCCTCCGGAGAAGCAAGACAGTCAAGCATTGCCGGGAAGAAACTCGTCACCGGCAAAGATTCCGGCTTGTACGGGTTGGTATTGTACTTAGGAAAGTTCTTCGTACACCCGGCAGCTGCGGCAGCAGCTACCGCAATTGTCAGAATATATTTAAATGTCTTGTTCATATTTTTCTTCTTTAGAATTGAAGTTTAACGTTGAATCCGATATTCCTTGTGCTCGGAAGCATGAATGAATCAAATCCCTGATAGTAGTTTGAAGAAACATTTCCTGAAAGTTCAGGATCGAACGGAGCCTTGCAATAAATCATCCAAAGGTTCTTTCCTACAAAACCTACAGTCATATTCATCTTGTCGTTGAACCACTTTGAAGGAAGTGTATAGCTGAGGGTAAGTTCAGAAAGACGGAAGTTGGTAGCATCATAAGTATAATATGCTGCCTGTCCTGTAATAACTTTGAAATACTCCTGAGCTGAAACTGTACCGTTATTTATCTTGATTCCACCTGCATCGCGTGCATCAGCCGAACGCTTTGAAACACCGTACTGGTCAAGATAAGACTCTGTAGCACTCATAACGATACCTCCTACTCTTCCTGTAAATGTGACACCCAAGTCTATTCCATTCCACCCGAAGTGGGTTGTCCATCCCATATTAATCTTAGGGAGAATAGAACCCAGATAAAACTCTTCATTCTTGAGTGAAAGACCTTTATCAGGATCATATTCAATATATCCGTTATAGTCTCTTCCAAGAAGGTGATACCCGTAAACATCTCCCATTGATCCTCCTTCCTTAAGGATTACTTTAGCATCCAGACCACCAAATGCTCCTTTCTCGAGTTTGTCGTCCATCTTTATCGGCTCTCCTGTGAAAGGATTGGTAACAGTATCAATGAGTTTCATTATCTTATTCTCGTTCCATGTAAGAGTATAGTTTGTAGAGAATGAGAAGTCACCCCATGAGTTTGCATAACCTACTGCCATTTCGATACCCTGGTTCATCACATTACCGCTCTGCACCGGCATATTGATATATCCTGAAGCTGCAGGAAGGGCTGCATAGAATGTCTGATTGTAAGTATTTGACTTATAATATGTAATATCGAAATTAACTGAATTGACAAACTTGGCGTTCAAACCTACCTCCCAAGAATGTGTATCCTCAGGCTTGAGGTCAAGGTTAGGGTATGTAGAAGAAGAAGACCAGCTGTTTGACTCACCGTCATAAGGGTAGAATACCTTTGTCATGAAACGGTCGTATGAGCTACCTACAGTAGCATATGAACCACGTACTTTCAGGAGGTTGAGCCATCTTGGTGCATTGAACATATTTGAAATCACTGCTGAAAGACCTACAGAGTAATATCCGAATGACTTGTAGTTCGAGAATGCAAGCTTGGACTCCCAGTCCTGACGGTAAGTACCTGTAAGGTAAAGCATACTCTTATAAGCGAGCTCTGCACTTGCAAAAACTGCCTGTGACTGGTCATGCCATCCTTCCTGCTGAGGTTTGTACTTGGTACTTCTGTCCATATTATGGATTGCGAAGAAGTTTGCTATTTCACCAAGGTTACCGTTGTAGCCCAGCATTTCATATACAGTATTGTTGATTGAACCTCCGACATTGGCATTGAGAGAGAAGTCTCCCCAAGTCTTGTTCACAGTGGCAATGGCATCAGCATATGTATTGTTCATCTGTGACTGGATATCTCTGTAGGATCCGTTAGGTCCGGCCCAGATAGCATCTGTAGTGGCATAAAGCTTATATGTAAGCCTGTTTGTGTAGTTGTCAACCTTTACACGTCCGGCTACTTTGAGCCAGTCGGTAATGTCATATGTAAGCGAAGCATTGAACATATAACGCTTCTTCTTGTTCTGGCGCACCTCGCGGTTCTGCACCCAATAAGGGTTCTGCATACCTACACCGTCATTTCCGTAAGGCCAATATACTGTGCTGTATCCCAAAGCGGAGTCATAACGCTCGTAAAGCTGGATATCAGACCAGTTGTCCCCACGAGGGAAAAGATACAGACCTGGAAGCGGGTTGTAATAGAGACCCTGTGAAGTCAGGTTCTTGTCATCCTGCATTATGAAGCTTGCACCCATATCGAGGGTAACCTTATCCTTGAAGAATTTTGTGGTGTTACGTCCTGAGAAGTTGTAGCGGTTATATCCGCTGTTAGGAAGAATACCGTTAGTGTTAGTTGTAGAGACTGAAAGATAAGTCTGGTTTTTCTGAGTACCTGTAGCAAGAGAAACAGAGTTGATCACATTTGTTCCCGTATTAAAGAAATTACGCGGATCGTAGTCTGAATTTACGACAGAGCCCCAGCTTCCGATAGAACCTGCCGGATTGCCGTATTTGCTCTGCATTTCAGGCATCTGCCAAACCTTTGAGAAAGTAGTGTTGTTACTGATAGTGATAGTGGTTTTACCTTCAACACCTTGTTTAGTAGTAATGAGTACAACTCCGGATGCAGCCTGATTACCGTAAAGTGCGGCAGCTGCAGGTCCTGTAAGCATACTGATACTTTCGATATCCTCCGGGTTCAAGTCAGCGACTCCATCTGTTCCCGGCTGGTCAGACATATTGCTGGCATCGGTAGAGTTGGCAAAGTTGAACATAGGAATACCGTCAATTACATAGAGAGCCTGGTTTGATCCTGTGATGGATTTAACACCACGCATAACCACACGGGATGCACCGCCAGGGCCGTTGGAACCTGAATTTATGGTAACACCGGCAACTTTACCTACAAGAGAATTCATGAAGTTTGCATCCTTGACAGCTGTCAATTCATCTCCCTTCATTTCCTGCACATTATAGGAAAGAGCTTTCTCTGATCTCTTGATACCGAGAGCTGTCACCACAGCATCGTCAATGAATTCAGCAGACTCAGCCAAAGCAATGTCAAGCTTTGCCTGACCAGTATATGTGACTTCCTTTGTTTCATATCCAATGATTGAAACAACAATCACATCTCCGCTTTTCAGACCAGACAGAGAGTATGCTCCATCTATATCTGTAGTGACACCATTTGCAGTGCCTTTTACCATAACAGCAGCTCCGATTACGGGACCACTGGCATCAGTAACTATTCCGCTGACCCTACCTGACAAATCGTCCTGGGCAAAAGCCTCGGCAGAAGCCAGCAAGATCAGAGCTGCGAATGACAAAACTGCCATACAGCATCTGAACATAATAAGACTTAATTTTTTAATCATAAATAGGATTTTTATAATAATTTATTATCACTATCGCGGCAAAATTACATAAAAAAATATTATTTTCGTCATATTTTTTTAATTAACGCACTTTGAATCTGACTTGAACGTTAAAAACTTGACACTTTAGGAGCACAATAGAAAAGTGTCACATGAAAGAAAGGACAAAACTTAAA
>URDD01000049.1 GCA_900546395.1 uncultured Bacteroidales bacterium
TATATAAAATTTAGTTGTTAATAAATTCCTTTTTCAGGCTGACAAAGATAATAAAAATAAAGAAATATCATATGGGATGCGTTAAAATTGTTATATTTGCTGAATTGATGGTCTGCTGAGATGTTTTGTACTGGGCAGCGGATAAAGGGTAACAGTAATATAAATAGGATAAAGTACTGTAAATTATTTGCGAAATTTGATAATATCATAGATGAAGGCAAAAGATATTGGTATAGAGTTGATGTGGGGTATAATGCGGCTGTTTTCCAGATTGCCGCTCGGCTTTCATTATTTTTGGGGCGGAATAGTCGCCTGGCTGCTGAAGAATGTGTTCCATTATAGAAGGGATGTCGTAATGATAAATTTGTCAAGAGCATTTCCGGAAAAGGAATATACGGAACTCAGGCAGATTGCCGGGCGCTTCTATCGTCATCTTGGCGAGATTATGGCAGAGGCTATATGGTTCGGCGGATGTGATTACGAAAGATTAAGGAAGTCGGGAATCTGCAGGATCACTAATTTTGAAGTCATAGAAGAGGCTTATAATAATTCGCCTTCCGTGACAGTTATGTTTTCTCATTGCGGAAACTGGGAGATTGTCGGAGGTATATGGGCATACAATTACGCTCCGGTCAAGCCTTATCCATGTCCGTCAGATGGCGTCTATGTAGTATACAAGAGACAGAAAAGCCATTTCTGGAATGAAATACTGAAACGCAACAGAATGGCTCCTGAGCCAGGTTATAAAGGAGAGATAGAATCTTCTGACATACTGAGGTTTGCAATAAGGAACAGGGATAAAAAAGGAATTTACATATTTCCTACGGACCAGTTTCCCTACGCAGGACGGCATGATATAGGAGAGTTTCTTCATCAGTCCACTATGGCTATGCTGGGAGGGGCGGGAGTTGCCTGCAAGATGGGGATGAGCGTGCTTTATCTGAAGATGGTACATCTCGGAAGAGGAAAGTATGAAATGACATTTGTGCCGATATGCAGAAATGCCTCACAAATGTCTCCGTCAGAAATAACAAGAAAGTATTTTGACCTGCTTGAACAGGAAGTGCGGGATACTCCTCACAATTGGTTGTGGAGCCATAAAAGATGGAAAAGATAATATGGATTTTTATAACATAAATTTTATAGTATGAAACCTTATGCAGCAATTTTGTGCACGAGTCTGATGGTTTGCACAACTGCGATTTATGCGCAGAACAAGACGGCGGAGCCGGATCCGGTAGGAGTCGTAGCTTACAGTCTGCCTTCGACTACACTGGTATTGGAGGTTGAAGCAGTACAAGAAAAATTTTATGCCGGACCTTACGCAAAATTTGCGGAAAAATATCTCGGAATAGATGTCAGACAGAAAGATTCGCAGACATATACTCTTTCCAAAGTGAAGATGACTCCTTTCGTTGAGGCTGACCAGAGCAAGAGATACCTTCTTGACATAGGTGATGCCAATGTGAATGCCGCTTTTCTGAAACTTACATCAGAAGGCCTTGTTTCCGGTACAGAAGGCATTTTCGGTGTGGGTAACGAGAGGCGTTTCCCATCACCGTCTGACAGGAATTTCTCTGACAAGGGACTGATGTCAAACATTACATCGGAGTCAGCCACTCTTTACCGCAATGTAAAGTCAGAGTCAGCTTATAGTACTGTAGCTGTAAAACAGGAAATGCTGGTGGAAAAATCTTTGGAGAAGAGGGCTGCGGAGACAGCGGCCATGATATTCAGTATCAGGGAAAAACGTTTTCAGATAGTAACAGGGGATACGGATGCCACCTACAGCGGTGAAGCTATGGGAGCTGCTGTAGCTGAACTGACAAGACTTGAAAAAGAATATATGACAATGTTTACCGGATACTCAGAGTATCAGAACCAGGCTATGTCATTTGAAGTTGTACCTCAGAAAGATCGTGAAAATCAGCTTTATGTGGCGTTCCGCATATCAGATACAGCAGGTCTTCTCCCTGCCGACAATCTTTCCGGAAAGCCAGTGGTCATGGAAATACTGCCGCAAGTACCGGAAGTTCCGTCCGACGAGGGCAAGAAGAATCTGAAGAAGTCATCCATATCTGTCATATACAGGATTCCGGCTGTAAGTACAGTAAAACTCACTGACGGAATGAATGTAATACTGAACAGCCGCGTGCCGGTATATCAGCTTGGTACCGAAAGTTCTTTCCCTGTAAATCTGAAAGTAAAGTAATAATAAACCGATAACCATTATGGAAATTAAAGAATTGAATCCGGCAATTGTCTGGAAAAACTTTTATGAACTTACAAGAATTCCTCGTCCGTCAAAAAAAGAGGCCAAGGCTGTGGAGTATCTTTACAATTTTGGAAAATCATTGGGACTTGAAACCTATAAGGATGAGATAGGCAATATTATAATACGCAAACCTGCAACTCCTGGAATGGAAAACAAAAAGGGAGTTATTCTGCAAGGACATATTGATATGGTACCGCAGAAGAATGCCGACAAGGTGCATAACTTTGAGACAGATCCGATTGAAGCTTGGGTTGACGGAGAGTGGGTGAGAGCAAAAGGAACAACTCTCGGAGCTGATAACGGCCTTGGTGTCGCTGCAGCCCTTTCAGTCCTTGAGTCCGGAGATATAAAGCACGGTCCGGTTGAAGTACTGGTTACTGTTGATGAGGAAACTGGAATGACAGGTGCTCGTGAATTGAAGCCAGGTGTACTTAAGGGAGATATTCTTATTAACCTTGATTCCGAGACTGAAGGTGAACTTTATATCGGATGTGCTGGAGGAATGGATGTAACTGCTACTTCAGATTATTCTTTGCAGCCATCCCCTGCGGGATATAAAGCTTTTGTTCTCAATGTCAAGGGATTTAAGGGCGGACATTCAGGTATGGATATAGTCCTTTACCGTGCAAATGCAAACAAGGTAGCTGTAAGGGTACTTCTTCCGCTTCTTCGCGACCTTGGCGCAAAGTTGGTATCAATAGAAGGAGGAAGCTTGAGAAATGCAATACCGAGAGAAGCTTTTGCCCAGATTCTGATACCCGAAGATAAGGTTTCTGCTGCGGAAAAGCTCGTTGCGGAAGTCCAGTCGGCAGTAAAGAAGGAATATTCCGTAGCTGATCCGGATGGCGTGATTTTCCTTGAATCTCTTGCTTCAGTTCCTGCTGAGTATATAGATGATAAAGACGCTCTTAAAGCTTTTAAAGCGGTGAACGCATGCCCTAATGGCGTCTGGAGGATGAGCGATGAGATGAAGGGCCTTGTAGAAACATCCAACAATACTGCTATCGTTAAGACAGAGAACGGCAAATTTTTCGTAAAAACACTGTTGAGAAGTTCTGTTGATACAGCAAAAGATGCTATGGCAGAAGAAATCAGATCCGTTTTTGAACTGGCAGGATTTGATGTTACACTTTCCGGAGGTTATTCAGGATGGGCTCCTAACAGTGCATCTCCTATTCTTCATACTATGAAAAAAGTATATGAAGAACTTTATGGTGTACAGCCTGCTGTAATGGCTATCCATGCAGGTTTGGAATGCGGTATACTAGGCGGAACATATCCTAACTGGGATATGGTTTCCTGTGGACCTACAATTATGAGCCCTCACTCTCCTGATGAGCGTACAAATATCGCATCAGTAGAAAAATGGTGGAAATTTGTAGTGGCTACACTGGAAAATATTCCTGAAAAATAGGACTTTAAGGAAAAATACTCAACTTCAATACGGAAAGACTTTGACAGTTGAAAATTTAATTGTACCTTTGCGGCTCGAAATTATTTTTAAAATTTATAAGGAAATGAAAACAGGAATTCATCCCGAAAACTACCGTCTTGTAGCTTTCAAGGATATGTCTAATGACGAAGTGTTCATTACACGTTCATGTGCGAACACAAAAGAGACTCTCGTTGTTGACGGAGTCGAGTATCCAGTAGTTAAAGTCGAGATTTCAAATACATCTCACCCGTTCTACACAGGAAAGATGAAACTCGTGGATACCGCAGGTCGTGTGGACAAATTCTACCAGAGATACAAGAGAAAATAATCCTTTCGGAGGATATGAAACAAAAACAGGCTGCCTTTCATGGTGGTCTGTTTTTGTTTCGTATTATACAGACTTGTCCTGATATCTGAATCCATTCGGTGGTACGGAAACACCCTCTGTGGTCCGGAAAAAGGGGTGTTTCACGTATAAAACTGTTTTCGGATGAGGATTATGATATAAAAACAAAAGCCCCGCGAAAATATCGCAGGGCTGTATATGTGACGTAGTATGATTTACTGCTCGTCCATCAGCTGCATATGCTGAACATAGATGGCCTTTTTAAGTTCGTCCCTTCTTCTTACAGATGGTTTTACGAAAGCCTTTCTTGCACGAAGCTCACGGATAGCTCCGGTTTTCTCGAATTTTCTTTTGAATTTTTTGAGAGCTTTTTCTATGTTCTCACCTTCTTTAATCGGTACTATAATCATCGCTGAATCACCTCCTTTTATTTGCGGGTGCAAAGGTAGTCAAATTATTTGGCTTTCAAAATATTTTTAAATATTTCCATGCCTTTTGTAGCCACTTCCTTTATATGGGTTATCCTTTTATCCCTTGCAGGAACGTCTTTTGGATCTATTATATATATAGGTGTATCCAATTTTGCATATCTGTACAGTCCTGCTGCAGGATATACCTGCAAGGAAGTTCCCACTATGAGAAGAATATCAGCCTGACTGACATAGTCGATAGCTTTACCTATCTTTGGAACTGCTTCTCCAAACCATACTATATGAGGTCTCAACTGTCCCCCGTCAGGAGCATTGTCTCCAAGGTGAATAGTTTCATATCCTATATCAATCACGCCGGCTTCCGAAAAACCGTCCATCTCATTGCATACATTTACGGACCTCACCTTTGTGAGTTCACCGTGGAGATGGATGATTCTGGTACTGCCGGCACGTTCATGCAGATTATCTATATTTTGCGTGATGACAGTGACATCGTACTCATTTTCCAGAGAGGCAATCAGGCGGTGGGCCTCATTCGGTCTGACATCTGCCAGTTCAGTACGTCTGATATTATAGAAATCAAGCACGAGTTGAGGATTTCTGTTCCATCCTTCTATGGATGCGACATCTTCAACATTGTAGTTTTCCCACAGCCCGTCGCTGTCTCTGAATGTACTTATGCCGCTTTCAGCGCTTACTCCCGCGCCAGTAAGTACAGCCAATTTCTTCTTTGCCATTGTATTCAGGTATTAAAATCCGCGCAGTTCAAAATAATATTTTCCTAGCCAGTACTCGAAAAGGGGATCCAGTACCCTGGCCTCATCCTTATCATTGAAAGTTATAATTTCCTTTTTGCATAATGCGTCCTTTACCCTGCGAACATTGGCGGAAGAATTCAGTGAGTATTTTTCTATGATTTCAATTGAACTGAATTTGGTCACACCTTCCATTACGGCTTTAAGGAAACTAATCTGATGTCCTGTGAGGTTTGACATTATCCTCATGAATTTTGGTTCATGGATTGACAATATTATCCTCAGTGATTCCATTAATATTCCATCATTTATATAACCCTTTGTCAATGAATCGCATATAGATAGAAAATGATTCAGATACCAGAGGTTGTTCTTGAACAGCCGGCATGCTGCGTGCACAAGATCCCTTTCCATGACTTTTCCTGTCATAAGAAATCCTTTTACTACATATTCTATTATATCTCTGTCGTCAATATTATGCAAAGGTATGTGTACCACTGTTTTATGGAAGTACTTATAGCCTTCGAAAATGTATTTCATAGCATTCGTCCTGGATCCGGACAATATGAAACATCCATCAGACTCTTTGTCTTTAGTAGCAATAGCTTCGTTAATAGCAGAGAAAACGGTTTCGTAGTAATCCAACTGCATCAGATTCTGAAACTCTTCTATTATAATGAAGAATGTCTCTTGACGTTCTCCTGCTATGCGGAAAGGCAGCTTCATTATCGCTCTGATATCGTTTTCGTCAGCTTTGCATTTAAGGGATATGACAATATCATTCTTTGAAAAAATATCTGCGTCAAATATGAAGTTGCTGCCTGCGAGATGCCTGGATACCAAAGCTTCATATTCTGCCGGAGTGCTGGCGCATGAGCGTATTACGCAGTTCCCGAATTTGAGAAGAAAAGAATCCAGATCGCTTATATTGAATAAATTCAGCTGTGATACAGAAAAATGTTTTCCCCCGATACGCAGATTCAGGAGTGTCTGCTGTATCAGAGACATCTTTCCGGACTTAGGAGGATCATACAATGCTACACTTTCTCCACGCTCCAGCAGGCTGCCGAGTGTATTGCACTCGGCTTTCCTTCCTATAAATGACTTTCCTGTCACATATGTATCAAATACAAAAGGAGCATCCATTGTTATCTTCTATTGAGTTTTCGCAAGAGGTTTTTTGTTGATATCTGAAGATTTGTGCAGTACTTGCGAAACTGTTTACGTCTGCAAATTTATAAAATTAACTGGCGATATGCTATGAATTCCGTTAAAAAGTGTTATCTTTGCACCTCATTAGTATTTATAAGGCTGTTAAGCTTGGGTTAAAGTACTGTATTTCAGTCGCTTGCAGTCAAAACTTTTAAAGTTTTCATTAATATGTACGCAATTGTAGATATTGCAGGCCAGCAGTTTAAAGTTGAGGCTGGTATGGAGATCTTTGTCAACCGTCTTGCGGCTGAGAAAGGTGCTGCCGTTGAATTTGACAAAGTTCTTCTTCTTGACAATGAAGGAGCAGTCAAGGTAGGTGCTCCTTATGTAGAGGGAGCCGTTGTTAAGGCTACAGTGCTTGATGACTCTTGCAGAGCAAAGAAGGTACTGGTTTTCAAGAAGAAACGTCGTAAAGGTTATCAGAAGCTCAATGGTCACCGTCAGGATTTGACCAAGCTCCAGATTAACGAGATTGCTTAATTCAAATTACAGGAGGATTAGATTATGGCACATAAAAAAGGCGTCGGTAGTTCAAAGAACGGTCGTGAATCGCATAGCAAACGTCTCGGTATCAAGAAATTCGGTGATCAGGTAGTTAAAGCCGGTAACATCATCGTTCGCCAGAGAGGTACTGTACACAATCCGGGAGCAAACGTAGGAATGGGTAAAGACCATACACTTTATGCTCTTGTAGCAGGAAAAGTAAGTTTCTGTAAGAAAGCAGAAAACAAATCTTTCGTCTCGGTTATTCCGTTTGAGAACTAAGACTCGGGGGATTTATGACTAAGAATAAGAGGACTGTGACTCCGGGTGAGTTCCAGCCCTCTTTTATTTTTAACGATACTATTAAAACGAATATATTATGCTGACACTTAAATTGCTTCGTGATGATCCTGAATTTGTGATCAAGAAGCTCGCAGTCAAAAATTTCGATGCGCGCGAAATCGTGGGAAAAGTTATAGAACTGGACAAGAACCGCAGAGAACTCCAGACAGAACTTGACGCCTGCCTGTCACAGCAGAAACAGAAAGCAGCTCTTATAGGCGGCCTTATGAAAGAAGGCAAAAAAGAGGAAGCTGAAGCTATAAAGGGAGAAGTCGCTTCTCTAAAAGAGCGTTCAAAGGAACTTGAAGCAAAGTCCGAGCAGAACAACGAAGAGCTTATGTCTCAAATAGTACTGCTTCCTAATATTCCTTGCGACCTTGTTCCTGAGGGCAAGGATTCTACTGAGAATCTTGTAGTTAAGATGGGAGGAGATATTCCTGAACTTGACTCTGATGCTCTTCCTCACTGGGAACTCGCAAAAAAATTCGATATTATAGATTTTGATCTCGGAGTCAAACTTACCGGAGCCGGTTTCCCTGTATATAAAGGCAAAGGAGCGCGACTTCAGAGAGCGCTTATCAATATGTTCCTGGATATCAACACAAAGGCTGGGTATCTTGAAGTTGAGCCTCCTGTAATGGTTAATGAGGCATCTGGCTTTGGTACAGGACAGCTTCCTGATAAAGAGGGGCAGATGTACCATGCAAATCTTGATAACTTCTATTTGGTACCAACTGCAGAAGTTCCTGTTACTAATATTTACAGGGATGTAATTCTCGGAGCAAATGATTTTCCTGTAAAGATGACAGCCTACACTCCTTGCTTCCGCAGAGAGGCTGGTTCATACGGAAAAGATGTAAGGGGACTGAACAGACTTCACCAGTTTGATAAAGTAGAGATAGTCCGTCTCGAAAAACCGGAAAATTCGTATGCTGCACTTGACGATATGGTTGCTCATGTAGAGTCAATAGTAAAGAAGCTTGGACTTCCGTACAGAATTCTGCGCCTTTGCGGAGGTGATTTGAGTTTTACTTCTGCTATTACGTATGACTTCGAGGTATTTTCAGCAGCCCAGCAGAGGTGGCTGGAAATCAGTTCTGTTTCAAACTTTGAGTCTTATCAGGCTAACAGGTTGAAACTCAGATATAAAGATGAAGAAGGAAAGATCCAGCTTGCACATACATTGAACGGAAGTTCTCTTGCATTGCCGCGAGTAGTTGCAGCCCTTCTTGAGAACAATCAGAAAGACGGAAAGATTATCATTCCTGAAGCGCTCAGGCCTTACACAGGATTTGACTGTATAGACTAAATATTTATCACAAGTTTGAGTAAACGTGAAATAATAATGGGAATTGACCCCGGAACCAATATTCTAGGTTACGGGGTCATTGCTATTGGACGGAAGGGACCGGAATTCGTGACAATGGGCACTCTTGATCTTAGGAAAGAAAAAGACCCGTTCAAGAAACTGGACATGATATTTACGGGGACAGGAGAGGTAATGGACATATATTCCCCTGATTATGTAGCCATAGAATCTCCGTTCTACGGAAAGAATCCCCAGGTTATCCTTAAGCTCGGCCGTGCCCAGGGAGCGGCGATAACTGCTGCCTTGCATCGCGGAATACCTGTTCAGGAATATGCTCCCAGAAAGGCAAAACTCGCCATAACTGGTGTAGGTTCGGCCTCAAAGGAGCAGGTCAGTAATATGATATGTAAAATTCTTAATACAGGTTTTTCTCCAGAGCATCTTGACGCCACGGATGCTCTGGCCATTGCTCTCTGTCACTATTATCAGATGACAAGTCCCGTTCCTGATATCAGAGCGGCATCGGACTGGAAAAAATTTCTGGCTGACAACCCCGAAAGAGTGCAAGGTAACTTCTAAAGTTTGCCACATACTGATTGTGGCAAAAAAATAAGGCACCAGTTTTAACTTTGAGTTAATTGATGTGTCTAATTTCTGATTTCGAAAGCTGGCGGCAGTCAGCTTTTTGTTATATTAATATAAAGAAAACGGATTTAACAGATGGAAAGGTTGTTTGATTATATGTTGCGTACAATTGTTTTTGTGTGTTTCATTTTATCAAGTATTATTCTTCAGGCGCAAGCCTCATATTCGGTCAAATTGAAACTTGAAGACTCCAAGACTGGAGAGCCGGTATCCTTTGCCACAGTTTCCCTTACGGCAAAAGGTGCGGAATCTCCCTTGAAATATGTGCTCAGTACTGCGGAAGGAAATGCGGAAATATCCAAAGTTCCGAAAGGGAACTATGTGCTAAAAGTCGATATGATGGGATATAAGCCATATGCTTCGGATATCGCTCTTGCCAGGAATACAGATCTTGGAAAGTTGAAAATAGTTCCTGACAATGTAATGCTCGATGCCGCGACTGTCGCTGCGGTAGGAAATCCTATAATTGTAAAGAAAGATACCATAGAATACACAGCGTCTTCGTTCAAGACAACTGATAATGATATGCTTGAGGAACTTCTTAAGAAGCTCCCCGGTGTGGAAGTGGGAACAGACGGATCCGTCACGGCAAACGGGGAGACCATTTCAAAAATCATGATTGACGGAAAAGAGTTCTTTCTTGATGATCCCCAGCTTGCGACAAAGAACATTCCGGCAAAAATAATCAACAAAATCAGGGTCGTCGAGCGCAAGTCAGAGCAGGCTCGCTTTACTGGTATCGATGACGGAAACGAGGAGACAGTAATTGATCTGAGTGTCAAGCCTGGTATGATGGACGGATGGTTCGGTAATCTGATGGCAGGAGGAGGGCATGATATGCCTGACAAAGGGTATTATACCGGAGATAAGAGCGCATCCAAAGACGGATGGCGTTATCAGGGTGCAGGAATGGCAGGACGTTATACAAACAAAAGCCAGATAAGCATAATACTTAACGGAAACAACACTAACAACCGTGGTTTCAACGATATGTCTGCAGGAATGATGCAGGGAATGCGCGGCTCCAGAGGAATGGGCCGCGGTATGGGAGGCTGGGGAAATAACGGCATTACCACGTCCTGGATGGCAGGAGCCAACGGAGCGTTCGACCTTCTTGATGATAAAATGGATTTGTCAGCCAACTATATGTACGGCGGGTCAGATAAATATGTAGAAGAGCAAAGTTCCAGGACCACATACATGGACGACGGTAGCAGCCTTATTTATGATAATAACGGATACAATACTACCAGAAGCCAGGGGCACCGTTTCGGAATAAGGGTTGACCATAAATTTTCAGACAATACCTCTATACTTTTTGAGCCGAGGTTCAATTTCGGTACAGGCAGTTTTTCGGAATATACGGATTTCTCCACAGTCAGTGAAAAGGAAGGTCTGAGAAATATGACTAATAACGGTTTCAATGACAATTCAGGAACCAACAGAAACTGGACCGCAAGCGGTTTTCTGCTTTTCCGGCAGCGTTTGGGGAAGCCGGGAAGGACTATATCAGCAATGTTCAACTACAACTTCAGCAACAACGATCTCTATGGTTTCAACCAGTCATTGACAACGACATATGAGAATCCGGAATCTCCTTCGGATTCAATTATCAACCAGAGATATGACCAAAACTCAAAGAGTTCTTCTCTGTCAGCCAGACTTGTATATACGGAGCCGCTGGGACGCGACTTCTATCTGCAGGCGAGCTATTCATACTCGTGGAACAAAAGCACATCCCTTAAAGATACGTATAACAGCGGTGGAGAAAACCAAAGTGCAAATCTGGACAGGACAGACGGACGTCTGAGCTATATCCGTGACGGAGAAATCTATGATCCGACATATTCCAATGACATAAGGAACAGATATATAAACCAAAGTGCAGGTCTGACATTCATGTATCAGAAAGAAAAGCTAAGAGCTCAGTTGGGAGCATCTGTTAAGCCGACAGATACTGACAACAAGACCAACGGAGAAGAATACAACAGCAATGTTCTGAACTGGTCACCTGAGGCAATGCTCAGCTATGATATAAATGACAATACAACGGTGAGGTTTTTTTATTTCGGGCGTTCTTCCCAGCCATCTACTTCACAGCTGATGCCGGTACCGGATAATTCGGACCCCTTGAACATTTCTCTTGGAAACCCATACCTGACTCCGTACTTCAATCACAACCTAAGGGGGATGTTCGGATATACCAACAGGGAGACATTTACTTCAGTGCACGCAAGGTTCGGAGGTAGCATAGTTCAGGATGCAATACTCAACGCACAGTGGTATGACTCCAACGGAGCGCAGTATTCAATTCCAGTCAATGGTCCTATTACAGGATCAGTTGATGCGAGAGTGATGTTCAATACACCTTTCTCAAGAAAATCGAAATTTTCCATTTCATCTATGACATATTTGAGATATAACAACTCATCTTCATATGTCGGAAAGACAGGAGCCTTTGATACTGAAAAATATTACGACTCAAAGACAGCCGAATTTGATTATGGCTTATTCTATGAGGACTTCAGTACAAAAGGTGATGAGATGTTTACTCACAATAAGATTCAGTCAATGAATTTTACGGAAAGACTGCGCTTTACCTTCAGAAGCGATCTTGTCGAGCTTAATCTTGGAGGACGCACAAGGATGTCAAAGTCATGGTACACGATTTCATCTGCAAGCCAGAAGCCTACCTGGAATAATCAGTTGGATTTCTCCATGAACTGGACCATACCGGCCGGATTTGGTATTTCTTCAGATTTGAACTATAACTGGTACAACGGATATACCACTCAGCAGGATGATGAGTTTGTGCTTAATGCAGAAGTTTCAAAATTATTGTTCAAAAAGAAGTTTACACTTGCCGTAAAGGCCTATGATATATTGAATCAGGCAAAAAACCTGTCTGTAACAGATGCTTCCAACTACCATCTCGAGACCAGGAACAATACGCTTGGACGCTATATAATATTATCGCTGACTTACCGGTTCGGTACCTTCGGCGGACCGGGAGGCGGACGCGGCCCGATGGGTTCCGGTCCTCATGGTCCGAGACACTGATCAGCACCGGTATCTTGAAAAAGAGGAAGTGATGCACGGCATCATTTCCTCTTTATTGTGTATTGGGACAGGATTACACCCACAGTCGAGATAGCTATACCTGCGAACTGTCTTGCATTGAGATCTTCATGACCTAGAATCCAGGCAACGATGGCAGCGGCAACAGGAATAAGTGCTGAAAATATACTGGATTTGGCGACTCCCAGACTTTTGATTGTGCTGACCCACAGAGAGAAGGCCAGGCTTGAACAAAGGACAGACAGACAGATTATCGGATACCAAACATCCATTGTCATATAAGATGAAGAAAAGTCATCGAGACCTTTGAAAAGGAAAAGGGGAAACAGATAAATGGAGCCGATAAGAAACTGGTACATAACTATAATCTGACTGGAGTAATTTCCAGACAGACTTTTAGTGACGGACGCATGTCCTACTTCGCTAATCACGGCTATAAGAAGCAGTATTATACCGAATATGAAATTCTCACCGAGTTCTCCCTTGCTCATAACTACCAGGATGATACCGACAAGTGACATAAGTATTCCTGCTACATTGACCAAATTTATTTTTTCCTTGAAGAAAATCATTCCTGCTCCAATGGAGAAAATAGGAATTGTGGCAATAATCATGGCACTGAGAGTAGGGGAGCCTGTTTCCTTGAGCCCGTAGGACTCGCAGATAAAATATATGAATGGTTCAAAGAATGCGAGAAGCAGAAACTTCGGCAAATCTTTTTTTTGAATTCGTTTGATTCGTCCTGCAGCCGCATTGAGCAGGAAGAGTACTATGCCGGCCAGCAGGATTCTTACGAAAACGAAGTAAAATACAGGAATGTTGAGGGCTATCAGTTTGTCTGTCCAGATGTATGAAATTCCCCAAAGGGTAATAGCAAAAGTGGAGACTATGTAAATCAGAGCTTTTGATTTGTGGTTTTTCTTAATGTTCTCTTCCATAAAACTCCCGGATGTTTAGTGTTTTACCTGTTGAATATTAGTTTTTTGCCTAAAACGGCGTTAGTGTCAGTTTTTCCTTCATTGACAGCCTCTTTGCCTGAAATGAAAACGGTTTCAACATAACCTTGAAGTTCGATGCCTTCGTATGGACTCCATCCGCATTTGTATTTCAGACTGTCTTTGGTTACTGTGAATTTCCTGTCGGGATCCACGACTGTCAGATCTGCATAATATCCTTTCTGTATCTTGCCCCTTCTGTCTATTCCGAAAATTTCAGCTGCCCTCTCTGAAAAGACAGAAGCTATCCGTGTCAGAGGAATATCATTCCGGGCAGCTATTGTAATAAGTACCGGAAGTGACTGTTGAATCGATGGCAAGCCGGAAGGGGCCGCAAGATATTTTCTTTCCTTCTCGGCAGAGAGGTGTGGAGCGTGGTCTGAACCTATGCTGTCTATAGTTCCGTCTCTCAATGCATTTATTAGAGCTTCCCTGTCTTTTCCTGTCTTGACAGAAGGATTGCATTTCAGGCGGCTACCCATTTTTTCATAATCATCATCGCAGAACCACAGGTAGTTGACAGATGTTTCAGCTGTTATTCCGTTGTTTATGCTTTTGGCAGCACGAACCATTTCCACTTCCTCAGCTGTACTTACATGCAGCAGATGGAGGCGTGTGCCGTACTTTATAGCCATCTCCAATGCTTTGGCAGAAGACTTTATACAGGCCTTCCTGCTTCTTATATTTTCATGTTCACTGAACGGTATCTCTTCTCCGAATTTTTCCTGTGCCGCAGATATATTTTCACGTATTATGCTTTCGTCTTCGCAGTGTACAAGAACTTCCTTTTTATCATTCCTGAATATTCTTTCGAGTGCGGATTCGTTATCTACCAGCATGTTACCGGTTGATGACCCCATAAATACCTTTATGCCTCCGAAACTCTCCGCCCCTTCTTTGCTATCCATCATTGCGGATATTTCTTTGAAATTACTGTTGGTCGCACCAATATGGAAACCGAAATTAGCATAAGATCTGCCCTCAGCCATATTTATTTTTTCCTCCAGCCTCTCAGCTGATATTGTCGGCGGTGTTGTGTTGGGCATATCTACAAAAGATGTCACTCCTCCGGCTATTGCAGCTAAGGATTCGGAAGCCATATCTGCCTTTTCCGTAAGCCCCGGTTCTCTGAAATGCACGTGTGTGTCTATTCCTCCGGAAAGGAGCATCTTGCCAGTAAGATCATATATCCTGGCATCCGGATATGATTTTTTGAATTCTTCCGGAAGACTGCAATATGGGATTTTTTTTCCTTCAAATACCACAGTGCCGTCTTCTTCAGGATGCAAGACTTCTGATATTTTTTCTCCGGAAACAGTAACAGATCCGTTTCCGGCTGATTCTCCTGTAACTATAGTAGCGTTGTAAAGTAAAAGCATGATGCCCGGATTCATTATTCTCTCGGCTTTATTTTTCTCATTTTCATTTTAAGTACTCCCCAAAAGGCTTCACCGAAAATTCCGCTGCTCATTTTTGAAGTACCTTCTTTCCTGTCCATAAAAATAATTGGGACTTCCTTTATTTTGAATCCCAACTTGTATGTCGTATATTTCATCTCTATCTGAAAGCCGTAACCTTTCAGCCTGATATTGTCCAGATCAATGGATTCAAGAACCTTGCGTCTGTAGCACTTGAACCCGGCAGTAGTGTCATAGACAGGCATTTTCAGTACGGTGCGTACATATACGGATGCATAATATGACATTATGACCCTGCCTATCGGCCAGTTCACCACACTTATACCATCGCAGTACCTTGAACCTATAGCCAGGTCAGCCCCCTCCTTACATGCCTGATAAAGTCTCGGGACATCATCGGGGTTGTGCGAAAAGTCGGCATCCATCTCGAAAATATAGTCGTATCCCTTTTCAAGAGCCCATTTGAAACCTGTGATATAGGCTGTCCCCAGACCAAGTTTCCCTTTTCTTTCAATCATGAAAAGTTTTTCAGGGAATAATTTCTGCATTTCAGCAACTATTCCGGCTGTTCCGTCAGGAGATCCGTCTTCTATAATGAGAATGTGGTATTCTCCCTCAAGGGAAAATACCGCCTTTATTATTTTTTCTATGTTTTCCTTTTCGTTGTATGTAGGTATAATGACGACTTTCCTGTCCATAAAAAAAGATTTATCGTGTAAATATAGCAAAAAAGCCGGATATGTAATCAATATCCGGCTTTTTATGTAAAAACAGAACCTGTTTTGCTTATTTTGCGTCAATTTCCTTGAGCATTTCCTCTACAGCCGCCTCCAGCTGCTTGTCCTTTCCGGAAAGCATTGAAGCCGGATCATTATAGATAAGAATATCAGGTTCAACCTGAAGGTTTTCCAGATACCGGCCCTCATTTATTCCGAGTGAACCGACCTGAGGGATTCCAAATACAATCGTAGGATCGATCTGGGTCTCCCACCATACAGCCGTCATTGTTCCAGGTACCGGAGCGCCGATAAGCTTTCCTATACCGAGAGTCTTATATACATAAGGGAAGCCGCTTGCATCAGAATAGTTGTTCTCGCCTATAAGCACGCAAGACGGCTTGGTCCATTTGCTGTAAGGTTCGGTACTGATGTACTGTCCCCTTGGTTGGAATTTGATGTAAGCCTTTCCGGAAAGAAGGGTTGCCAGATCATCATGCAGCCATCCACCTCCATTATGGCGGGTATCCACTATTACTGCCTCAGCTGTCCTGTATTTGCCTAGAAGTTTTGAATATACCTCGCGGAAACTGTCAGAATCCATACCGGCAACATGTACATAAGCCACTCTTCCTCCTGAAAGTTTGTTGACCATTTCCTCTCTCTGCCTTACCCATCTTTTGTAGAGCAGGTCGCTTTCGGTATATGCTGTTTCAACATAATAATCTTTGGCTTTTTTTCCGTTCTTGCTTATCGAAACCAGTACTTTGTCACCAGCCTTCATTTCCAGAAGGTTGAACCAGTTGTCTCCGGCTTTTATTTCCTGTCCGTTGATAGCTTCTATTATGTCACCTTCCTTTATTTCAGGATCTACTATATATATAGGACCGCCTTTAAGCACTTCCGCAATCTTAAGACCGTCTCCCTTATAATCCTGATCAAGAATCACACCGAGTTTTCCTACGTTTTTGCCTGAGCGGTAGAAGTAGCGTGCGCCAGTATGCGAACCGTTAAGTTCTCCGAGAAGTTCGGAAAGCATTTCCTGGAAATCAAAATTATTTGTGATATGAGGAAGGAAACGTCGATACTCATCTCTATACATAGCCCAGTCAATTCCATGTATTTCAGGATCATAGAATTTGTCCTTCACCTGTTTCCAAACATGGTCGAAGATATATTCTCTTTCTCTTGCCGGCTTATAGTTGAATTCTGCAGTAAATGAAATGCTTTCCTGTGCTCCGGATGCCATATTTACCTTTGTAATTCCGTTCCCGCCGATAACATAGAACGCACTGTCATCCTTTGTAGGATAGATAGATCCATAAAGACCCTTTGCAAGTATTTTAATGCTTCCTTCCTTGATGTCAAGCATGCAAAGGTCGAAACCTTTCTCCAGCTGTGTCATATAGTACAGCTTGGTCCCGTCATTGTTCAGGTAGTGGTCTCCCAGAACACCTGAGAACCTGGTAAGACGGACGATTCTGTCCTGTCTGTTCTCCAGATCGAGAGTCAGCTTCTCAGCTTTGTTCTTTTCTACTTTTGCGCTGTCTTTCTGTTCTTTCTTTTCTTCTTTTTTAGCCTCTTTCTCGTCGGTAAGCATATCTTCCATATCATCGCTTTCTTCGTCGCGGATGAATTTGTAGTAAGCTTTACTGTCGAAGAACATTGCGTAAATATCATACTCCGAGCCCCAGCTTCCGTGACTGCGGTATCCGGCACGGTCAGACATCCATGTCATAGCCTTTCCTTTCATCGCCCATCTGAAGTTTGCATCTGTGTATCCGCTTTCAGTCAGATCGGTGATTTTGCCGGTTTCGATATCTACGACTGCAATATCTTCATTATTCCAGCCTCCGTTTGCCTGCCAGTTGCAAAGAATATATTTGCTGTCAGGGCTCCATTGGAAACTCTGGTCTCCATCCTGGTAAGAATAGTTAATCATTTTATGAAGAGACTTTTCTTTACCACTCTTGATGTCCTTTATTACCAGTTCTGTACGGTCTCTCAAGAAACCGAGCCATTTTCCGTCAGGCGATATTGCCGGCTGGAAGCATGTCTGTCCTGGATCTGTTATTCTCTTTTCCTCCATCTTTACTGCGTAGGTGAAGTACTTGTCGCTTTTCTCAGTCAGAGAGGTTGCGAAAATTCCCCAGCTGCCATCCCTTTCAGCAGAATAATATATGGTCTTTCCGTCTTCTGAGAAGCAAAGATCTCTTTCCTGTTGAGGAGTATCAGTAATTCTCTTTGTGGTAGAATGGTCAATTGATGTTACGAACACATCGCCTCTCATTATCACTGCTACCTCTTTTCCGTTCGGAGAAATGGCGAAGTCGCGGCTGTATCCGCTCATATAGCGTACTATATTTTCCCGTTCATTACTGTCAGAAATAATAGTAATGTCAACTTTTGCCGGCTCCTCACCTTCTTTTACAGTATAGAGTTCGCCATTATATGAGAATGACATAAGTCCGTTTTCAGATACTGAAAGATATCTTACCGGATGTGTTTTCAGGCGAGTAATCTGTGTCGTTTCAGACGGAGAGGATAGGGAACTTTTGTATATATTGAAACTTCCGTCCTGTTCGCTCAAATAATAATATGTATCACCATCGGCAGCGAAGACAGGATTCCTGTCCTCTCCGTTGAACTTGCTCAGCTTTTCGAATGAGCCGGCAGCCCCGATTTTGAATGCTGTTTCTCCAGCCTCCGGTCTATATGCCCAGATATCATGAGTTACAGAAGAAGTATGGTGTTTTCTGAAATTATCCTCATATCCTTTCCAGTCTTCATACAGGATAGTGCCGTTCTTGTTTACGCTCAAAGCAGATATCGGAAGTGCGGTTACATACTCTGCTTTTCCACCGTCTTTACCTATAATATATAACTGGGCTGCATTTCCAGGGAATCCGTCAAAATCCTTATCCTGCATTACAAAGGAAGAGAATACTATTCTTCCGTCATTAAGGATAGTCATAGGAAGCTCGTTTCCAGGATAGTCTGTCAGCCTTTTGGGAATTCCTCCGTCAGGGGAGGTTATGTAAATGTCTTTATCAGATTCTCTGTAAGAACTGAAAACAATGCTTTTTCCGTCCGGAGTCCAGATAGGGTCAGTGTCATAGGCAGGGTTGCTTGTTATCTGCATGGCCTTGCCTCCTTTGGAGTCAACGACAAAAATGTCCCCTTCATAGCAGAATGCTATTTTGCTGCCGTCCGGAGAAATACTGTTCTTCCTTAACCACAGCGGGGCGTCTTCGGATGCAAACAGGCTTGATGCCAGAAGCAGAGCCGAGACTGTCATTAAAAATTTCTTCATACTGTCAAAAATTAATATGATTCAAAACTGTTGAAACAATTGTTGCTAATTCAGCACATCATACAAACATAGTAAAAATTTATTATAACTGTTATTGTTTTCAAATTTTTGAGAATACTAATTTATATTGTGTTTTGAAATTTCCGTAGAACAAAATATAGCGTTTAGCCAGTGTGGGAAGAGTCGCAGGTGAATTTCAGAAAAGTATTGAAGTGAACGGATGAATTCATTTGGAGGGATTGGTTAAAAAACTTCAAAAAAAAACCAAAAAAAACGTCTACGGCGTAACTTCTTGATGATTAATAGTTTAAATATATTTGGGATAAAAAGTCGTTAAAATTTGGTTAAAAAAGTTGCGAAAAAATTTGGAGGTAATAAAAAAAGTCGTACCTTTGCACTCCCGTTTGAGAAAAGGGGGTCTGAGAAAGGCCTGAGAGGAGATAGGGAAAGCGGGATAAGTTCTTTGGAAATGCTTGATTTGCTTTTAGTTGCGGCGGCTTAACCAGCGTTCGGACGAAAAAGCGGCTCGAAAAAAATTTTGAAAAATTTTTCAAAAAAATTTGGAGAATCAAAAAAAAGCAGTACCTTTGCAACCCCAATCAAAAACAACACTGATTGGAAATAAACAAGAGTTCATTGAAAAGACTGAAGAAACAAGTACAAGCAAGTACCGAAAACAATTTAAATTTCGAGAAGCGTCAATTCAGTTATCGATAAGATAATATGAAGTGTCGGGACAGACTAAGAGATATAAAAAAATATACTATGAAGAGTTTGATCCTGGCTCAGGATGAACGCTAGCGGCAGGCTTAACACATGCAAGTCGAGGG
>URDD01000050.1 GCA_900546395.1 uncultured Bacteroidales bacterium
GGTCTGGAACATCAGACCGCCCTACATATTTCATTCTGTCTGGCTGACTAGAGGTTTGGATTGACTGTCTTCCAATCAGCAACAGCAGGGATGATACCAAGTTCAATGATTTCATCACGCATCTTGCAGAGGTGCTCGTAAGAAGCATCAAGAGCCGCCATTTCCTCAGCTGATCCAGTAACTTCAGCATAGTGAACTCCAGTAGCATCAATAACTGTAGGCATAGCCATCATCACATTGTGATATTTTTCAGTGCATACATAGCATCCTGCCGGCCATTCGAATTTCTTGCCGCCCATAGCAGCTGCAATCATCTCGACAGAGACGTAAGCAGGGCTCTGGAATGAAGAACGTCCGCGAAGTTCGATAATCTTCTTTCCTCCCTGGATAACATTACCTTTAATCTCCTCCCATCTGTCGTGTGCAAGTTTGGTTCCGAGAAGCTCAGAGAAAGGTTTGCCTTCAACTTTAACCTTTGATGCAAACACTGCCATCTGCTCGCCGTGACCACCATAAGTATGGCATCCTGTCACATCACTCTGAAGAACGCCGAACTCCTTTGCAAGAGCGCTCTGAAGCCTTGTAGAGTCAAGGGCAGCAAGTGTTGTAACCTGTGAAGGCTTAAGGCCTGAGTGAAGCAGAGCCACAAGACCTGTAAGGTCAGCAGGGTTGAAAATGATAACCACATGCTTGACATCAGGGCAATATGCCTTAAGGTCTTTACCGAGCTGCTCTGCAATCTCGCAGTTACCCTTAAGAAGGTCTTCACGCGTCATACCCTGTTTACGAGGAGCTCCACCGGAAGAGATTACATATTTTGCACCGGTAAGTGCCTCTTTGATATCAGATGTATAGGTAATATTGGCGCCTTCAAATGCACAGTGGAACATTTCTTCAGCAACGCCCTCAAGACCTGGACCATACGGATCATACAGACAAAGATTCGGAGTAAGTTTCATCATCATCGCTGTCTGAGCCATGTTTGAACCGATCATACCGGCTGCACCTACGATGGTCAGTTTTTCATTAGTCAAAAATTCCATAATAATTATTATTTAGCATTATACTTGTTTTAAATTTCCAATCAATTTATAGGCCAAATAAAATACAAATATAGGAATTTTATTCATTCACTTTCATTTTGCAAAAATACCATGTAGGTGTCAAGAACCAGTATTCGTCCTTTCCATCATAAGTAGCTGTTTTATAAGGATAGTACTCTGAAGTTACAAGAAACATAACCTCATCATCTGTACGCCCTCTTTTTACCTTAATCTCAACCACTGTTCCTTCTTCTCCAAGGATATCTTTCGTTATAGTAAAAGTCTGGTTTTCCTGACTATATACACTTTCACCAGAAATTATTGTTGCAGAGCCAGCAAGATTTCCCTGTTCTAACATTATGTAATCGGACATTATTGTAAATGTTGTTACCAACTCTTCTGAAAAGATTCGCTCAGCTACATCCTCCGCTGTCATCTTGTCCTTGTTGTCGGGATCGGCATTATAGTCTGCTGCATATTGCTTGCAATAATCCTGAATAGAAATAGTTATATAACCTCCATTCTCATCGTGCTTAAAGCCATCCATCATTGGATCCGTAAAATCCAGATCCAACAAATAACCTTTTCCCTCAGTTTCAAGATCGAAAAGGCTACCAGAAGCCATCCACTGCCCTTTCAATTCATCAATTGAAAGATTCGGCTGAACTTCTGCCTCTTTCCCATCATTATCTTTCGAACAGGAAGCAATAATAAGTGCGGCAAAAGCCAGCGGCAGCAAATACTTGACTAATGATACCTTTTTCATACACTAAAATCTTAACACTTCTCAAAAGTACTTTTTTTATGCAATAAAACCAACTATTTAAATTATAATATATATATTTGCAGCCAGAATTATAAGTAATTAATAAAAAAGTGGAACCTCCCAGTCATATATTGACAAATCATACCCTTCCGACGGATCCCATGTCTGACGATCCTCTGTCGGAAAGCATTCTTTTGATACTGAGCGGCTATGCCGCCGAATCTGGAAATACCAGACATATCGTATGTGCATACAATGCACATACCGGTTTGTCGTATATAGGCATATCCGGGAAACAGGAATCCTAAGGAAAATAAAACTGAATTAAATTAAAGAAGATACAACTTATATAAATAAAAATGGGACTATATTTACGTAAGACTCTTGACAACAAAACAGAAATAGCAGTCTGGCAGATAACCGAATCGGAAGAAGAACTCAAAGGCCTGTCGTCGATACCAGGCGATGAACTTGAAGAAATATCACTGATACGCAACGAGTCTCAACGCAAGCAAAAACTCGCCGTAAGGGCATTGCTTAATATTGTTTTTGAAGAGAAGGTATATCTGAGCCACCACGACAACGGTAAACCTTTTCTCGAAAACTGCATAACCAATATCAGCATCACACATACAGAAAAATATGTTGCCATCATTATCAATGACGAAGAAGATCTTGGCATTGACATAGAATCTCTTGACAGAGACTTCTCCGTAGTGGAGAAAAAAGCCCTGTCCGAAGAGGAAATTGAAGATTTGGACAATTACAGAAGAAATGAACAGCTTGCCATCTACTGGTGTGCAAAAGAGGCAATATTCAAGAGAATGTCCCAAAACAGAGTTGATTTCGCAGAACAGATCGAAGTGGAAGATTTCAATATCAAGGGAGAAGGAGAACTTGATGCAACCTTTACACATAAGGACGGACACGAAGAAGACTTTGAGCTAGGCTATATGATTTTTGACCGGCACGTACTTGTATGGGTCGTAGGATAAAACCTGCACATCCATAACAAAAAAGTTTTTCAATTTGAATATTTCTAAATTATTTTAACATGTAAAATGCCGCTAATCAATGATTTAGCGGCATTTTTATTAACTTGTTGATAACTTTTTAAGTAATACAAATCTTTTCTTTGGAATATGAATTATCTTTGCTCCCGCATCGGAACAAAGGGTACTTTTTAACGATGCAAGTATAACCGACAATCATTATCAGACAACATCCATACTTTGAGGACGACAACTGCTTTGAACGTCTTCCTGTACCTTATCGGCCCAATATGGATATGTCCTTTAAAGTTTAAACGGAATTATGATAAAGTATGTAGTAAAACGCGACGGAAGAGTAGTTGAATTTGACAAAAGGAAAATCGTTGATGCTATCCTTAAGGCGATGACTGTCACCGAAGGGGGTGAAGACATAGTCCTTGCTGCCGAAATTGCTGCAAGTATCTCAAAACTTGAGCAAAAGGAAATGAGCGTGGAGGAAATCCAGGACAATGTCGAGATGGAGTTAATGAAAAGTACTAGAAAGGAGGTCGCTAAAAAATACATCGCATACAGAAATCAGAGAAATCTGGCAAGAAAAGCAAAATCGCGAGAAATATTCAAGGAAATAATTGAAGCCCAGGCTACGGAAATCACCAGAGAGAACGCAAATATGAATGCGGATACCCCAGCTGGAATGATGATGAAATTCGCCTCGGAATCAACAAAATCCTTTGTTGACGAGTGTCTTCTGTCTGAAGACGTGAAAGAGGCCGTACAAAACGGTTATATACACATACACGACAAGGATTATTACCCTACAAAGAGCCTTACATGCGTTCAGCATCCTTTGGACAAGATTCTGAAAAACGGATTCTTTGCAGGACACGGCGAGTCAAGGCCGGCCAAAAGAATAGAAACAGCAAGCATTCTCGGCTGTATTTCCATGGAAACAGTACAGAATGAAATGCACGGAGGTCAGGCGATTCCTGCATTTGATTTCTATATGGCCCCGTTTGTAAGGAAAAGTTTTCAGGAAGAACTGGAAAAAGTAGGAGAAATAGAAGGAAAGGATTACAGCCATCTTTACAACATGGATATAGACGACTATATCAAGCGCGACCTTGTAGGAATACAAGGGGAGGAAAGGGCTGTACAGCACGCAATAAATATGACTGTAAGCCGTGTCCACCAGTCTATGGAAGCATTTGTGCATAATATGAATTCCATACACTCCCGCGGTGGGAACCAGGTAGTGTTCAGTTCAATCAACTACGGAACAGACACTTCTGCCGAAGGCAGATGCGTCATAAGGGAAATACTCAACACCACCTACGAAGGTGTAGGCAATGGTTCTACTGCTATTTTCCCTATACAAATATGGAAAAAGAAGCGCGGAGTAAGCTATCTCCCTGAAGACAGAAACTATGACTTGTACAGATTTGCCTGCAAAGTATCTGCAAGACGGTTCTTTCCGAATTTCCTCAATCTTGATGCCACATTCAACCGCCACGAACTGTGGAGAGCCGATGACCCAAAAAGATATGAATACGAAGTTGCCACAATGGGCTGCCGCACAAGAGTATTTGAAAACAGGTTCGGCCCTAAGACATCAATAGGAAGAGGCAACATATCCTTCACTACTATAAATATAGTAAGAATCGCCATAGAATGCATGGACGAAGCAGACCAGAACAAGAGAATCCAAAAATTCTTCCACAAACTCGACTGGGCTCTTGACATTACAGCCAAACAGCTGTGCGAGAGATTTGAATTTCAGAAAACCGCACTCAAAAAACAGTTTCCACTCCTTATGGGAGCACTCTGGATTGGCAGCGAAAAACTTGGGGACAATGACTCTATTGAAGCTGTAATCAACCAGGGAACACTCGGACTGGGATTCATCGGACTGGCAGAAACCCTCATAGCTCTTACCGGACATCATCATGGAGAGTCTGACGAGGCACAGGAACTCGGATTGAGGATAGTGACATATATGAGAGACAAGGCCAACGAATATTCCGAGAAATTCCAGCATAACTTCAGTGTACTGGCTACTCCGGCAGAGGGATTGTCCGGAAGATTCACAAAACTGGACAGGAAAAAATTCGGAATAATAAAAGGTATAACTGACAAGGAATATTACACGAACTCCAACCATGTTCCTGTCTATTATCACTGCACACCGAAGCATAAGGCGGAAGTAGAAGCTCCTTACCATGCTTTGACTGGAGGAGGCCATATATTCTACGTAGAAATAGATGGTGATGCCACACATAACCCGGAGGCTATAATGTCAATTGTAGATCTTATGGACAAATACAATATCGGCTACGGCTCAGTAAACCACAACAGAAACCGCTGCATGGACTGCGGCTTTGAAAATGCAGATGAAAATCTGGAAGAATGTCCTCACTGCCACAGCCATAACATAGACAGGCTGCAGAGAATCACAGGATACCTTGTTGGTACTACTGAAAGATGGAACAGTGCGAAACTTGCAGAACTCAAAGACCGTGTAGTACATAAGTAACTGTAATGAAAGGAAAAATCAGAATACTTGATATACTGGAGGAGACCATGGCCGACGGCCCTGGTCTCCGTACTTCTATATATTGCGCAGGATGCCTTCACCACTGTCCGGGATGTCACAATCCGCAATCATGGGACATGAATGGAGGATATGAAGCAAGTATAGACGAACTTATGACTATAATAAAATCCGACGAATTCAGCAACGTGACTTTCAGCGGGGGAGACCCATTTTATCAGGCAGAAGCTTTTACGGAACTTGCCAGGCGTATAAAAGAAGAAACAGGGAAAACTATCTGGTGCTACACTGGATTCACTTATGAAGAAATCCTCAAGGACCGGAAAATGTCAGCCATGCTGGAATATCTTGATGTTCTGGTAGATGGTCCTTTCATCCTTGAACAACGGGATACCGGACTTCTTTTCAGAGGAAGTTCAAACCAAAGGATAATATATCTTAAAGAAAAGCCCGAAGACATCATTCCCGGTACAGTCCGGACAATATCTGCCAGATAAACCTGTTTTTTGGTGTCACGGAAGACCTCATATCTTTCATATTGCAGCAGTCACACCACCCGCCTCCGAGAAGAACAAACTCGATTGATGCCTTGAATTTATGTCCATGCTCGCACTCCCACAGATAAACTGTTCCTGGCTCACCTGTTAGTTCATAAGGGCCCAGAAAATGTCCTCCACGAAACTCGGCAGCTGTCTCAAGATCACTGACAGATAGGGTGTATATGGACCTTGAGGTATCATAGCCATGATCAAGAATCCTGACTTCTCCTGCTGCAGAGGCCTTTTCCAGATTCCGTAACATCCCCGAAGGTCTTATCTGCTTCCAGGACTCGATCTTTTCATACTCGCTTTCCGAACCGAAAGCGGCCTTTAGCATTTCCGGATTATCCTTTAGCCATGTTCTAGGTCCTAAACCTTTGGTTCCGGCCAGATGACGTAGAAAGAGTCTTATTGCAAAATCAGGCACAAACCGAAGCATAGTATAATACTTCGGGCACTTTGAGAGCATTGATTCAAAATATTCCGTAAACGGAACATTTCCCCTAAAATGCAGATAACTTTCAAGCAAATCCGAATCAGCAAACCACATCCCGTGAAAATTCTGCAATGCAAACCACTTAGGATCAGCAACCTTCTCTATCTGTGCATGGCACAACTTCCTGAATATCCTTCCGTAAAATTCATAATTGGTGAGACGGTACTCCTCGCCACTTCCAATATTGTAAAACCTGTTCCAAAATTCATCCGGTACATTATTTTCACATATATTAGCCAGAAGTCTGCCGGAATCCTCTATAGTAGTCCACTCAAGAACACCTCTCATAGGCACATGAAACAATATAGGGTCTATATTCTTCAATATACCAGGATATAATATGCCTGATTGTCTGAGACACACCCACTTTCCCAATCCTGAGTCTGAAAATATCTTCTCTGCCAGATACTTTGAAGCAGAATATGCGTCATAGCTGCTGGGATACACAGGGTCTCCTGTCCTGCCCCACTGCAAAGGCTGCAGCCTGTCTCCGCAATGAGCAACAGAACTTATGAAAACAGTCTTGATTTCCGTACTGTTTCTCTGGGCAAGAACAGCCCTGACCACATTTTCCGACGAACCTAAATTGACCGTCAAGGTCTTCTCTGGGAAATAATCAGCCTGCGGGGAAACCATTCCCCCTATATGCAGAACAATATCTGCACCAGAAACTCCCTTAAGCACATCTTCATAATTCATCATATCTCCCCACACTACTTTTACCGCTATATCACGCAGATAAGGTGCAAGGAGCTCACGATTCTTCTGGCTCGGGCGGGCCAGAACCACAATCCTGAAATGATCTTTTCTCCTGTACAATTCCTGAAAACCCGCCCATCCCATATTACCGGTAGCTCCGGTCATAAAAACTGTCGTTCTTCTCATCTTACTTTCCCTCCAGCAAAGACTCAAGTTACTCCCTACTTTTTTCTAAGCCACATTTCCGGATTCTGAGGAGTCTGTTTCTGCCATATCTGAAAATGAAGCTGGGTGTCCCCGTTGATAGTATCGACAGTACCAAGCACCTGCCCTGTCTTCACTTTATCTCCAGCTTTGACTGCCGTACTCTGAAGTTTACAATAAAAAGAGAACCAGTTGCCATGCTGGACAAGAATACATTGGTTATATCCCGGCATCACTACGATTCTTTTTACTACACCGTCAAATACAGCCTTGACTTTTGCACCTTTCGAAACTGCAATTGAAATACCATTATTAAAAGGAAGTTTGACGGTCTTGAAAACAGGATGATAATGCTGTCCGAAGCGATCCACTACAGCGCCATCCACAGGCCAAGGAAGTTTACCCTTATTCTTGGAAAATTCAGCATCAAGAACATAATCAATTTCCTGTCTTGAAACTTTTCCGGAAGAACTGTTACTTTTCATTGCCTCGGCTATAAGGCGCTTGATTTCCCTGTCAAGGGCATCTACCTGCCTCTTCTTCGATGCCAGCTCTTTCTCATACTTTGTTCGGCTCCTCTTCAGAATATTTACTGTCTGGGATGACTGTATTTCCTCTTTCTGAAGAGCAGAAAGCTCTGACTGGCGCTCCTTGCGTACCTTTTCCGCTGAAGATTTGAGTTCCTGGAGCTCCTCTTTCCTTGCTTCCAGCTCCTCCCTTGCACCTCTTATATTTTCAGCCTGCAGTTTCATTTCACCGGAAAGGTTCTTGAAGTAGCTGTATCTGCGGAAAGCCTGCCCGAGATTATCACTGGCCAGTATGTACATATACCAGACTTTTGCATCACGGTTCTTGTACGCACTCAAAACTAGTTTCTCATAATATCTGGAAAGAGTATCTATCCTGGCATTCAGCTTGTTTATTTTCTTCTGCGACAGATATATTCCATCCGAATATTGCCTTATCAGTCTGTCACTTTCAGCCACCAGGGCCCGTCTGTTGGCAATTTTCGCTTTTATCAAAGTAAGTTTTGACAAAGCGCTACGGCTTTTTGATTCATTTTCTGAAAGCTGCCTGTCCAGTATCTCGATATCCCGTTCAAGACGGGCTTTCCTCTCCTCGTGCGTAGAAATATCCTGCGCTCGAAGAAAGTTTCCGGGAAGGAATGCCATTATTATAAAAATGACGTATAATATTCTGATTTTCATTTATTTCTTCATTTCATCCTTACGCCTGGCTATTTTTGCATCCAAATCAGGAATCTCACCGTTATTTTTCAATTTTGCCTGATTCCAGTAAACCATCGCCAGATCATAATCTCCCAATGCGAACAAAACTTCTGCATAATGATCCAGTATCACGACACTCTCTTTTCCGCCATAAAGCATTGCATGCTTGAAAAGAGGCTTAGCCTCCTCAGGTCTGCCGAGCAAATATAAAATCCAGGCATAGGTATCAAGATAAGTAGGGTTATCAGGCTCATTATCCACTGTCAGCTTACTCATTGCCGCAGCTTTTTTAAGTTTCCTGTTCTCAAGACTTAAGTAATAAGCATAGTTGTTCAGTACCGGAGCATAGTCCGGCTTGAATTTCAGTGCATTATCATAAGCCTTATATGCCTTTTTATTGTCACCCTTCTGATGGAAAATATCACCCATTGTAGAATATGCAGTTACCGTTTTAACAGTGTCTCCGGCAGCTGCCTTAATCTGTATATTACAGTTTTCCAACACTTTGTCATAATCGCCTTTATTATAATACGCCAGACTTGCAAGCTCCAGAAATGCAAGCTCGCGCGGGAACTTACTGAACGAAGCTTCAGACTCGGCAGCAAGGGCATCCCAATCCTTAGAGTACATAAGCATCTCAACATAGTTAGCTGCAGCAGAGACACTTTCAGGATACATATCTTTATTCTGGCGGAAAAAGCTCAATGCCAAATCGTTGCGTCCTGTACTAAAATAATATACACCTGCAGTTACCAATGCTGAACTGTCGTTAGGATGAACCTCTAGAGTCCTTGTCATCATACTATCGACCCTCGGCATAAAAGACTTGAGAAACATAGGGTCCGACCTCTGGATAATGGCCTTCAAATAATCACACTTTCCGCCCGCCGGAATCATTTCATCTGAAAGAAACTCATTTATCACTTTGAAATAACTGTCATATTTCCTTGTCACTCTGAAAGCCTCAGCCTTTCCAAGCAATGCCGGAGCGAATCCAGGCTCCAGATCCAGAGCTTCATCGTATAGTTTCACAGCCAGTGAATCATTATACATAGACATCTGATAATCACCCAAAACAGACAAGACTTGAGGTGAAGAATATTCTTTATTATATTCCTCAAGACTTGAATATGCCTCTTTTTCCTTTCCCTGACGCGCCAAAAGCTGGAATCTGGTCATAGCCGTAGCATCATTCCTGCCTGACACAGTCTCAATCTGGGTAAGAGTTTCCAAAGCCTTTTCAACCTGATTCTCCGCCAGGTAAAGTTCTATAAGACTATAATAAAGCTCACTTCTTTTAGGAAAATCCTTCAACAAATCCTCATACATAGCAATCGTCAGTTCTCTTCGGTCTGATGCAGCATAAATCATAGCCAGCCGATAACGGTACCAGAAATTCCCGCAATCCAGTTCCGATGCCATTTTCAGCTCTTTCTCCGCTGACAACTTATCTCCAATACAAAAATACGAAAGACCAAGATAGTAGTGCGCAGCATCATTTTCCGGAGACTCTGCTACGACCTTTTTCAAAATCTCCAAAGCACCTTCAAAATCATTTGCACTATATTTTTCAACGGCAGAAATTACCTGATTCTCATAAACATACTCTTTATCCTGAGCTGAAACAGTACAGAAACCGGTAAGCAGGATTGCAAGAGAAAAAAATATATTCGATAATCTGTTGTTCTTTATCATATAATAATTCTTTGACAGCCTGAAATAAAAGGCTTGCATTACAGTTCACGCAACTATGCAAAAATAGTACATTTCTGGCAATTGTCGGTGTTTTTATTGGCATTACAGATTTTATGCGGTATTTTTGACAAAAGCAATATAGCCAATGCAACATTTCTGACTATGATTGCATCTGATGTTTGCATAATTGAAAAAACGAAGAATTAGAGACAGACTGTGACCGGGACCTCAGAGCAGCAATTGATTGATCTGTGCATTAAAGGAGACAGGATCGCTCAGAGGGCCATATACGACCGTCTGGCATCACGTATGTTCTCTGTGTGCATAAGATATGTCTGCGACCGTATGGTTGCTGAAGACATACTTCAGGACGGCTTTATCACTCTGTTCTCAAAAATCGGCAGCTACAAGGGAGACGGCTCCTTCGAAGGCTGGGCACGAAAGATCTTTGTCAACACTGCCCTGATGTATCTTAGGAAGAAAGATGCTCTGAAAATGAGCGAAGAGCTGGAAAATGCGCGTAATCTAAGTTCTGATTTATCGTCTCAAATGCAGAACATAGGTTATAAGGAACTGATGAAACTCATCACTTCTCTTCCTCCCGGATTCCGCACAGTTTTCAATATGTATGTAATAGAAGGATATTCCCACAAAGAAATTGCCGATATGATGAGCATAACGGAAACAACATCCAGGACTCAGTTGAGCAGGGCAAGATTGTGGTTGCAGAGTAAAATTAAAGAACAGGAAAATGCGTAAAGAGGACGACAAGTTCGATATGATGATAAAGTCAATCCTTGACGAAGGACAGGAAGAAGTTCCTGCCCGCATCTGGGATTCCATAAATTCAAGATTGGACAGCATCGAAACCCCGGTTACAGAGAAAAAAACGAAGCCTGTAATCATATGGCTGAGACATGCCGGAATAGGACTCACTGCAGCCGCCGCAGTGACAACTGCAGTAATCTTCAGCGGCATAACAGGAAATGACAACTCCATTCAGGACAACACTCTTGCTGTTGTGGAATCTCAGCATTCAGTAACTGACGGAACCCAGGACGTCATGTCTCCCGAAAAAGTCATTATGGCAGATGCCATGACAACATGTTCCGTATCAGGAAAGTCACATAAATACCAGCCAAAAGGAACTACTAACAATATCCCTGACAATCTGCCGGTTACATCAATAACCATGGCAGAAGCAGCATTGGACGCAGATGTTTCAGAAAATGAAGCTGCCATAGAAATCGACAAAGAAGAAACTACGGCATCAGAAGAAAAGGTTCCTGCAGACGGCAAATCCGCTGAAAAGAAAAGACACAATACTGACAGCAGCTATCTTCTGGACAATCCTTTCGATGATTTTCCGGAAGATGAAGATACAGGAAAAAACCGGGTTAAGACTTCGCTTGCCATATTTGGCAATGCTACCAGCAACTCTAACGCAGAAAGACATAAAGATCTCTCTTTCAGGGCGCCTGGTGCACCTGCCAAAAGTACCGTGACAGAAAGCGGAGATTCCAGATACGGCATCCCTGTCTCTTTCGGAATCGGGACAAAACTTTTGTTCACAAAGCATTGGTCAATGAGCATAGGACTCAACTACACCTTTTTGTCCCGTACTTTCGATGGAAACTTCTATGACGTAAAAGAAGACGGAACCTATACCAATACACATTTTACGGATATACGCAACACACAGAATTACATAGGCATTCCACTAAATGTATATTACAGTGTTATACAAGGTCGTTTTGTAGATTTCTATGCATATGCCGGAGGAAGTGCCGAATACTGTCTCAACAACAAATACAATATGAGCAGTGCAGAAGGTAATTTCATTCATAAAGGGGATGCAGGATCATTCCAGTTCTCGGCTAATATCGGAATAGGAGTAGAATTCATTATAGCCCAAAGACTTGGAATCTATATTGACCCGAGTGTAAGATATTACTTCAGAAACAGTAAGGCACCGAAAAGCATAAGAACTGACCAGCCGCTTATGCTTGCATTCGAAGCCGGTCTCAGAATACGATTCTAAGAAGGCAGCATCAAATACAGCCTATAACCTAAGGAATTTTCTGAGTTCCGGACAGGCTGTATCTGAGAGATTCTCCCTGGTGCCGTTCCATAATATCCGGCCTTCATATACGAAACTGATATTATCGCCTATTGTCCTGATAGAATTCATATCGTGGGTATTTATGACAGTAGTCATATTGTATTCACGCGTTATTTCTGAAATAAGCTCATCTATCAGCGAAGATGTATATGGATCTAGTCCGGAATTAGGCTCATCACAAAAAAGATAATCCGGATTAAGTGCTATAGCCCTTGCAATACCGACCCTTTTCTGCATACCCCCGCTCAACTCGTCAGGCAGTTTATTTTCCGAATCCCTGACATTGACCCTCTCAAGACAAAACCTTGCCCTTTCGATTTTTTCCTTCCTGCTCCAATCAGTACAGAAATCCATTGGAAACATAATGTTTTCCAGCACAGTAGCAAAATCAAACAATGCGCTTGCCTGAAACAGGAGACCTATTCTCTGACGCAGCTTCTTCTTTTCGGCATAACTCATCGAGGACAGATTTTCATCACCGTACCATATATTCCCCGCATCGGGCTCATGCAGCCCGATCAGAGTCCTCAGCAAAACTGTCTTGCCGCTTCCGCTGGCACCTATCACCATATTGCATTTTCCCGGCTCATAGACCACTGATATATCCTTAAGGATTTCTTTTCCTCCGAAGCCCTTGAAAAGATGTTCTACCTTTATCATATTACAAACTGACTAATAAAGCATCAACTGCGTAATTACAAGATCAAACATAAGTATCAATATACTTATGGTAACAATAGCCTTTGTACTTGCTGTTCCCACCCCGAGAGAGCCTCCTACGGCATAATACCCTCTGAAAGAAGCTATTGAAGATATCAGAAAACAGAAAACGGACATCTTGAAGCCGCTGTAAAACACAAAAAAGCCATTAAAGCAATACTTGATGCCTTCTATATACTGGGGAAGTCCTATTATACCTGTCAACGCCACCACAAGACATCCTCCCAAGAGGCCGAAAGCCAGACTTAGCAGCATCAGAAGAGGACTGAGAAAAGTCACTGACACCAATTTGGGAAGTACCAGAAAACCGGCAGAATTGACCCCCATCATTTCCATAGCGTCAATCTGGTCAGTAATCCTCATGCTTCCTATTTCAGAAGATATGTTGGATCCCATCTTCCCGGCAAGAATCAAGGCAACTATCGTCGAACAGAATTCAAGGATAAGGATTTCCCTGGTCATAAAGCCTATATTCATCTTGTCAATCAACGGATTTTCCATATTCGAGGCTATCTGGATTACAAGGACTCCACCTATGAAAAGCGAGATGACACAAACCAGAAGCACTGAAGAAAGAATAAGCTTGTCAGCCTCTACCAGGAACTGCCGCCAGAAAATACTCCACTTCTCCGGTTTTTTGAAAACCACTTTCAGAAAAAGCAGATATCTGCCTACAGACTCTAAAAAATCCTTTATAATCATATCCAGAACGTAAATATCGCAAACGGCAAATTTACGAAAGTGTTTTGATTTCACCACTTTTTTCTGATTCTTAAGCTTTTTTCTCTTTTTGAAGTGAATCTTTGAGAAAAAAATATGATTACAAATATTTATGGAGCGAAGTGCATAGGTATCGAAGCAATACCGGTAACAGTAGAAGTGGATATTACATCAGGAATAGGAATCCATCTGGTAGGACTTGCAGACATTGCCGTAAAAGAAAGCCTGCTCAGGACAGTGACGGCACTGCAAAGTCTCGGATACAGAATACCAGGAAAAAAGATTGTAATCAACCTTGCTCCGGCAGACCTGCATAAAAAGGGAAGCGGCTATGACTTGCCAATAGCTGTCGGTATCATATCGGCTTCATTGCAAGAAGAGCTTTCCGGCATAAACAGATTCATAATAATGGGAGAACTCGGTCTGGACGGCTCAGTCAGGCCTGTTCCAGGAGCACTACCCATATCGGAAATGGCCTCAAACCTTGGCTTTTCCGGATGCATATTACCTGTGGAATCTGCCAAAGAAGCTTATGAAAACAGCTCTGTATCAATATATGGCGTCAATAACCTGAAAGATGTTGTAGAGATACTGAAAGATCCCGGAGAAAGCGAAAGATTCAGAATCAACATAAACTCAAATCTTGATAGACCAAGCCACGAAGCTAAAGATTATCCGGATTTTGCAGACATATACGGGCAGGATGGCGCAAAAAGAGGGCTTGAGATAGCCGCAGCAGGAGGACACAATGTCATTATGATAGGTCCTTCCGGTTCAGGAAAGAGCACACTTGCAAAGGCTTTGCCTGGAATTCTGCCACCAATGACAACAGAAGAGGCTCTTCAGACCAGCAAGATTTATTCGGTTGCCGGTAAAACCGGCCATAGCTACGGACTTATACGGGAAAGGCCCTTCAGGGCACCGCACCACAGCACTTCGTCCGCTGCAATGATAGGCGGAGGCTCTGATATTATTGTACCGGGAGAAATATCCATGGCACACAACGGCGTGCTTTTTCTGGACGAATTCTGTGAAATGCCAAGAAGAGTTATGGAATCTCTCAGAAGTCCGATTGAAGACCGTAAGGTGACCATATCAAGACTACGGACCAAAGTCAGCTTCCCTTCCTCTTTCATGCTGGTAGCTGCGACCAATCCATGCCCGTGCGGCTACTATGGAGACGGGGACAAATGTTTTTGTACTCCTGCAAAGCGGGATTCATATCTGGCACGTCTCTCCGGTCCGATTATGGACAGAATAGATATTCATCTGTGGATCAAGCCTGTAGAGACAGCAAGACTGATAGACAGATGCAAATCAGAACCAAGCTCAGCCATAGCAGCCAGAGTGGCCGCTGCAAGAAATATTCAAAAAAAACGGTTTTCAGGAACAGGGATTTTCACAAACGCCGAAATGTCAGGCAAAATGACCTGTGTTTTCTGCAAACTGGACGCTGAATGCAAGGAATACTTGAAAAAGACAGTCGATTCAATGTGTCTTTCTGCAAGAGCCTGCCAAAGAATACTGAAAATCGCAAGGACAATCGCCGATCTGGACAATGAGCCTGAAATTGCCCTCAGGCATCTATCAGAAGCTTCCGCATACAGATTTCTGGACAAAAGGAACAGGGATGGAATATAAAGACCCTTTTTATTTGTACATTTGCCACTCAAACCTAGAAGCTGTTTAAAATTTATTATCAGAAAGTTTTAAACAGCTTCTGAACCAAACTCTTTTTTAAAGACCTGGATATATGACAAAAAACATTATAGTCGACATTGCCGACAATTATGCAATAGGCAAAGACAACTCTCTTCTATGGCACATATCCGAAGACCTGAAGTTTTTCAAAAGGACGACGATGGGATGCACTGTGATAATGGGCAGAAAAACATTCGAATCCATAGGCAGGGCCCTCCCGGGAAGATTGAATATAGTGGTGACACGTAGCAGCACCTGCACTTTCCCTGAAGGTGTCCGCACGGCAAACAGCGTGGATGAAGCTTTCAGAATTGCCGAATCTGCAGGCAAAGACTGTTTCGTCATAGGAGGAGGGGAGATTTACCGTCAGACACTTTCTATGATTGACAATCTGTATGTAACTGAAGTTCATACAGTAATAGAGGATGCTGACACTTTTTTTCCTGAAATAGATCCTGAAATATGGAGCAAAACCAGGCTTTCAGAAATGCAGAAGGACGAAAAAAGCGGATACGGATTTGAATTCGTAACCTATACAAGAAAAAATCCATGATTTCAGTTTCACTTCAGAAAGTAAGCTGATTTTTGCCTTATGAAAAATAACATAACTGTAAAATGAAACGACTTGTTTTTATAACCCTTGCACTATCTTTGTCCGTTCTGTCATACTCCCAGGAAAAAACACACCGGAGCCTGGATGACGTGGAAGCTTTCCTTTCCGACTCTCTTGACAACAGGAGGGAAATCCTGGAAACCCTGCGGAATCTCCCCAACATAGAAGTCGGAAAAGGCGTTACTTTCCGACCGAAAAACAACATCTATGAGATGACACTCCGCTTCAGGATGCAGAACATGCTCGGGCTGAATTTCGGAGAAAGATTCAATCACACTTCCACAGAAGCCCAGGTGAAAAGACTGCGGCTCAGGTTTGACGGATATATTTTCTCACCTAAAATCATTTACTCGATACAGCTTGGATTTTCAAGCTATGATGCCAAACCGGTTCCTAACGGCAATGTCAACATCATACGGGACGCTATCATATACTATGTTCCGAACCCGTCATGGAACATAGGTTTCGGCCAGACAAAAGTCAAGACAAACAGAGCAAGAATCAACTCGTCCAGCGCACTCCAGTTCGTTGACAGGAGCATAGTGAACAGCGAGTTCGGAGGAGACAGGGATTTCGGTTTCTTCGGTGAGTACAACTACGGAGATTACGACTCTTTCGCACTTGCAGCCAAGGCATCGGTAACCCTCGGGGAAGGAAGAAACTGGAACAAATCCTCATTCGGCGGCTTTGCCTACAACGGACGTCTTGAACTGTATCCGTTGGGAAGAATGCACGGAAAAGGAGAATACACCGAAGGTGACCTTGAATGGGAGGAAACCCCGAAACTGATGATTGGCGGAGGCTATACTTTCAACCACAAGTCACAGAGAGACCAGGGATGGAAAGGAGATCCGCTTGATGACGGCATAACACGCAATATAGGCTCATACTATGCCGACCTGATATTCAAATACAGAGGCTTTGCCCTTGCTGCTGACTATCTCGGACGATATACTCCTCTTTCTCCTGTAATCAGTGAAGACTGTTACATTTACACAGGATCAGGTCTCAATGTACAGGGCAGCTACCTTTTCGACAGGAAATGGGAGCTGGCAGTCAGGAACTCCACTATGTTTGCAGACAGCAGAATAAGCAGTCTGGCAGGCTACAAAACCTGGAATCAGAGTACGATAGGTGTCACCAGATACATCATAGGCCACAGCCTTAAAGTACAGCTGGATGTTTCATACAACCACCGTAACGGAACCCTTCCTACCACATCCGCATACGACCGCTGGGGTATCAGGCTGCAGCTGGAACTCGGACTGTAAATCACACTACCAGCCATAAAGTTAACCAAAGTACATTCTATGAAAAATATTCTAACCTGCATATTTTCAGTCCTTTTGATTATCTCAGCATCGTCATGCACCGAAAGCCCAGCCGAGGACTTGCTGGACATGGCAGAAACAGGGATGGAACTCCCGACGAAAGGATGCTCGCTTACTACTATAACGGCATAGTCTATTCATTTTCCGGTGATTCGGAACAGGAAATGCAAAACTACCTGAAGGCAGAGCGATTTGCTGAAAAGGCGGAAAATAAAAGGGCTGCAGGTAGGCTTTACAAGGCTAAAATGGCCGTGTATAATAAGGTATATGATTACAAGGCCGCTATTGAAGAAGGAAAAACAGCAGCCCGCTACTATCTCGAATCCAGTGACACAGCCAGGTATCTGAGTGCAATAAACGACATTGTTGCAGTGTCTGATCTTGCGGAAGACTCTTTGACGCGAATGGAAAACCTCAAAATCCTTGAAAACCACAGGAATCTTCTGACATCGAGACAAAGAAGCAATCTGTATTCTATCCGGATTTTATTTGCCATCGATTCAGATTCAATCAGTCAGGTAGATTCGCTGGTAAGCGAATATCTGGAAAATATCAAGGATTCATCCATTATACAATGGTCAACACTATCGTATGCTTACCTGAGCACTGAAAAATATAAAGAGGCCGGATCATCTTTAGAACATTATGCCAGGTTTAGCGGAAAAAAGGAATTGGATTACTACTGGATGTATGCATCGCTGCAGGAAGCATTGTCAAATCCTGCAGAGGCATTGAGTGCGTACAAGACTTATATGAAAATGCTGGATGAAGAAAAAGTATCCATATTCCAAAACGACACTAAATTCCTTGAGGAAAGACGTGATGCCAAAATACGCTCTGACAACTATATTTTATATATAATCATCATCTCCCTTACTCTTGTCATTATCTGTCTTGTATCTGTACTTCTTTATCAGAAAGTGCAGAAAGTCAAATGGGAAAAAGCACAGGAGGCTATAAATCACAGGAATAAGCAAAATGCTTTGATTCAAGAAAAAGAAGCTGTCGAGAAAATGTATGCTTCTTTGAAGACGGAACTGAACCGTCTCAAGAAAATACGGAAAGACAATAAAATAGACCCTGAGGTACAGCTGTCTGTCGAGAAACGGCTTAACGTGCTGAATATGTTTGTACTCGCCGAATTGTCCGCTTCATTCAGGCATACGGCTTATGAAGAATTGAACCGCATGATGGAAGATCGCGAAGGCTTCATACTATCCACTACCAAAACTTTTATGATATCCCATCCGGGATTCATATCATATCTGAAATCAAAAAATCTTTCGGAACTGGAAGTAGGGTATTGCTGTATGTACTGCATAGGATTTAATGGAAGTGAACTTTCAGAATATATCAACAAGAAAGGAATATATAATATCAACGGCATCATAAGACAAAAACTGGGTATCCCTAAAGGAGGTATGCATATAAGCATATTCCTCAGGCAGAAAATGGAAGAATCAGGGTAAAATAATCTCATTTTTTACTATAATACTACATAGCTGTCCGGAGAAATTTTTTACCATAAAGTAAGTTGCCCGTTTGAGTCGTCCTCCGGAACATTAGCCGACTCA
>URDD01000051.1 GCA_900546395.1 uncultured Bacteroidales bacterium
ACTCTGGAAGAACCTTCCGACGGCGACTTCGCAATCCTTTATAACAACGAAAGCCGACCCTTTTGGGTCGGCTCCTCCTTCTTACAATTCGTAAAAACCGATACGCCTATAGTCCCTTTGCCTTGGCTTCATCCCAGATTTCGTCCATCTGGGCAAGTGTCATATCGTGCAGATCTCGTCCCTGACGGATGGTATGTTCTTCCAGATATGTAAAACGCCGCTTGAATTTGGCACAAGTGCGTTCAAGAGCGGTATCAGGATTCAGTCCGTAGAGACGTGCAGCATTGACAACAGAAAACAGATAGTCTCCCAACTCCTGCTCTGCCCTGTCTGCAGCCGCCTTTTTATCCTCGTCTGAAGAGGCAGCAGTCATTGCATCCAATTCTGCCTGATACTCTCCAAGCTCTTCTTTTACCTTGTTCCAAACATCTTCTCGTTTCTCCCAGTCAAAACCTACAGCACGTGCCTTGTCCTGCATCCGGTATGCCTTAAGAAGAGGCGGAAGTGTATCGGGAACCCCTGACAGAATACGCTTGTTTCCATCCTTTTCCTTAGCCTTAAGCATTTCCCAGTTCTGTACTACCTGGGCAGAATCAGAAACCTCTGTTGTTGAAAAGACATGGGGATGTCTGTATATAAGCTTGTCACAGAGGAAATTGATAACATCCGTAATATCAAACTGTCCCTGCTCGTCCCCTATCTTTGCATAAAACAAGACGTGAAGCAGAACATCCCCCAATTCCTTGGAAATATTCTTTGAATCTCCCTTCAGAATGGCATCACTCAATTCATATACCTCTTCTATTGTCTGAGGTCTGAGTGATTCTGCAGTCTGCTCCCTGTCCCATGGACATTTGACTCTAAGTTCGTCAAGTATATCCAGAATACGGCCGAATGCGGCCAGCTTTTCCTCTCTGCTGCTCATAATAATTATTTGTTTAAAGAGTTCAGGTACTCATTGGCCTTTTCCAATGCCGGTATTATATGAGGATGGATGTATTCAGTACCGATTTCAGCATCAAGTCCGAATTTATGCAGTGTAGCCATAACCTGAGGATTCACTCCTGAAAGAATGACTCTGATACCCCTCTTCTCCGTACGCTGGTAAAAACTTCTGAGGTTGCGGATACCGGTCGAGTCCATGAATGATACTTTCCTCATTCTTATTATACGTACCTTTGCATTGGTCCTGTGGCCTTCTTCCAGTTCCTCAAGACGGCTGGCAAGTCCGAAGAAGAACGGTCCGCTGATTTCATAAACCTCGACATCCTGAGGCACATCCAGATGTTCCGTATCGTCCATCTGTGCCACCTCATCATTTTCAGTAGCAGCAATATGGTCGTCATCAAGTACTTCTATAGAAGACGTTTCCATCACACGCTTTACGAAAAGTACTACTGCAAGGAGGACTCCGACTTCAATGGCTACTGTAAGGTCAACCACCACTGTAAGGAAAAATGTGATAAGAAGTACGGCAACATCAGCCCTGTCTGCCTTAAGCAGATACTTGAACGTCCTCCACTCACTCATATTATAGGCTACAATCACCAGAATGGCAGCAAGACATGAAAGCGGAATATATACCGCATAAGGCATAAGAAACAGATATATCAGGAGGAGTACGATTGCATGTACGATACCTGTGACAGGAGACTTTCCTCCGTTATTTATACTTGCCATTGTCCTGGCAAGGGCTCCTGTTGCAGGGATTCCGCCGAACATTGGAGTAACTATATTAGCTATTCCCTGGCCAATAAGCTCAGTATTGGAATCATGCCTTTTTCCGGTAACGCCATCTGCCACCATAGCTGCGAGAAGAGATTCTACAGCACAGAGTATGGCGATGGTAAATGCCGGAGATACAAGACCTTTCACAGTCTCATAATCAAAATGAGGGGCAACAGGCTTAGGCATGGGCAGTCCGGCAGCAAGTTCCGGGAACTTCGATCCGATAGTGGCGAATTCGATTCCCGCAAATTTCGACAGGAGAACAGAGGCCGCAGTACCGAAAACAAGAGCCATGAGCGAACCGGGAATTTTCTTGTTGACCTTACCCCAGAATATTATAATAAGGAGGCAGGCAACACTCATGACAGTCTCTGCAATATTGACCGAGCCTATGTTGCTGAAATAAGCTATCCACTGAGGGATGAAACCGGACGGTACATCAATGTCCATTCCGAAAAAGTCTTTCATCTGTGTAGAAAAGATGGTCAGGGCTATACCGCTGGTGAATCCCACTACTATAGGATAAGGGATAAAGCGGAAAATAGCACCCATCCTGCACAGTCCCATGACAACAAGCATTACACCTGCCATAATGGTAGCAAGTACAAGCCCTTGAATGCCATACTGCGCTACTATCCCGGAAACTATTACAATGAATGCTCCGGTCGGGCCACCTATAAGAAAGCGTGAGCCTCCGAATACAGAAACAAGAAAGCCGGCAACAATAGCTGTAATAAGTCCCTGCTGGGGAGAAACACCACTTGCAATACCGAATGCTATGGCAAGAGGCAAAGCTATGATTCCGACAATGACTCCTGCTGCGAGATCCGATGTGAATGTCCTGGAGTCGTAACCGCCTTTTTTGAATAGGCTGAAGAATTTAGGTTTGAAAACACCACTTAAATTAACGTCCATAAATACAGATTTCTTGATGAAGGTGCAAATTTACAACAAATAATACTATATTTGAGGTTTTGAAACACATAATTAACACAATACTGAACACAATGAGGAAAGAAATCCGTTTTGTGACGGCGGACCAGGCTGTCCAGGCTGTCAAGTCAGGAGATCATGTACACCTAAGCAGCGTAGCAAGCGCACCGAAAGTACTTATTGACGCTCTTTGCAAAAGAGGTGAGGCAGGAGAACTGAAGGATGTAAGGATACACCATCTGCACACCGAAGGTCCCGCACCATACACTGACCCCAAATTTGACGGGGTATTTTTCCATCAGGGATTTTTCATAGGCTCTAACGTCCGGAAGAGTGTACAGAGCGGTTATTCTGACTACATTCCGGTAATGCTGAGCGAGACACAGAAACTCTACAGATGCGGAGCGCTTCCGTGTGATGTAGCCATGATTCAGGTTTGCCCTCCTGATGAACACGGATATGTGTCTTTGGGAACATCCGTAGATGCTACTCTGGCCGCTATAGAATGTGCTAAGACAGTGATTGCCGTAGTAAATAAGTTCGTTCCGCGCGCCTGGGGTCAGGCTATGATCCCTATGGATATGATAGATATTTTCGTAGAGGACAACACGCCTCTTCAGGCCGCCGAATTCAGCCAGCCAAATGAAATAGAAACAGCTATCGGAAAGCATTGCGCGGAACTGATAGAAGACGGAGCCTGCCTGCAGATGGGTATCGGTGCCATTCCTAACGCTGTTCTGGCCCAGCTGGGAAATCACAAAGATCTTGGAATCCACACTGAAATGTTTGCAGACGGTGTTCTCGGGCTTATTGAAAAAGGAGTCATCACAGGTGCCAGAAAAGGAATTGACAAAGGAAAGGTCGTATCCACTTTCGTGATGGGCTCACAAGAATGCTATGCGTTCCTCAATGACAATCCTATGGTACAGATGATGGATGTCGGCTATACAAACAACCCATTCAACATTGCTCAGAATCCGCGCACTACCGCTATCAATTCTGCAGTACAGATAGATCTCACAGGACAGGTCTGCGCAGACTCGATAGGGACAAAATTCTACTCGGGAACAGGCGGACAGGTGGATTTCATATACGGAGCTTCTCTGTCCGAGGGAGGAAAGGCAATAATCGCCATGCCTTCATGCACGACAAAGGGACAGAGCAAAATCGCCCCTACACTGCACGAAGGAGCAGGAGTGGTGACACCGCGCGCACATATGCATTATATGGTAACAGAATTCGGTGCAGTAGATCTCTATGGCAAATCAATGCAGGAAAGAGCAAAACTGCTGATCAGCATTGCGCATCCCGATCATCGCGAAGAACTGGACCGTGCAGCATTCGAGCGTTTCGGACCACACTACCACAACTTCAGTATCTGATACCTTTGGAACAGAGCCTGATATACTATGTGGTCTTACACAAGATCCGAAGATATAATATCAGCATATTCAGCACCGGTGAACGCGACGACGTCTGCCGGTGCTATTTTAAACTGCACCCCCCTGACTCCTGCACTTATATAGATATAAGGAAATTTCCGAGCAGTAGAATGCAAATAAGTAGGAAAATGCTTTTTCATTCCTACCGGCGAACATCCTCCACGGATATATCCCGTTACCTGAAGCAGGTCCTTCATCGGTATAAGGTCACATTTTTTGTTTCCGGACACCTTTGCAGCTGCTTTAAGATCTACCTCGGAATCACCGGGAACTACACATACGAAATACCCTGTCTTGTCACCGGACAAGACAAGCGTTTTGAAAACCTGCTCCAGAGGCTCGGACAACTGCTCTGCAATATGTCTTGCCGCCAAATCATTTTCATCTACCTGATAAGGTATAAGTTCATAGTGGATTTTTGCTTTATCCAAAAGCCTTGCTGCATTGGTCTTGTTGATTTTCATGATATCAGCTGCCTATTTCTTTTCAAAAAAAGAAAAATGTACATTCCCGTATTTCTTTTCCATGACAAAAGAAGGATGGGAATCGAAAGAATATTCATCAGGATGTTCCAGTATGAAATATCCTCCAGGGTGCAGAATATCCCGGCCTAACACGGCATCAGGAAGGGTATCCAGTCCCTCGAGCGCATACGGGGGGTCAGCGAAGACTATGTCATACTTTGCCCTGCAAATGTCAAGGAAATCAAAAACATTATGCCTTACGACCTTAACACACTTGTCAAGGCTGAGCCTTGAAACTTGCTCACGGATAAATGAAGCATGGAGAGGCGCCATCTCTACACAATGCACCTGCTCTGCTCCGCGAGATGCAAACTCTAAAGAAACAGCACCGGTCCCCCCGAAAAGATCCAGTACCGATAGTCCTTCAAACTCATATTCGCTGTCAAGCACATTAAACAGCCCCTCACGCGCAAAATCAGTGGTAGGACGGGCTTTATATCCCATAGGAGGCTGAATAGCCCTCCCTTTCAGTTTTCCACCTATTATCCTCATAATGCTAATTCAAATAATTTAAACATAAAACCTCCTGCTTTGCTTCCGTCATATTCTTTCTACAGAACTGAAATAACGATACAGAGAGAGTTCCATATCGTCTGTAAGCGGAGTTCTGAAATGCACGGCTGAAACCTCAGGATTCAACTGCAACTTTTTCAGGACCATAAAAAGAAAATACTCCGCCGTCGTAAAATCCTGTGCTTGGAAGCTATTGCATAAAAGAAGAGTCTTTCCCTGAGCAACAGCAAGATAAAGTCTTCCGTCAGCATAAGATGCTACAATCTTATTATAATCCTGAATATCCGACATTGATTTCAAGATATAATACAACTCCGGCAAAACAGCAGATTTATTTCCGTCAATACGAAGTACGCTTGAAGCAAGTGCTTTCGAAAGGCTCTCGCCAATGGTATTAGAATACACCATAACTGCTCCGAACTCAGGTACCGGAACACTTTCAACAGAATCTCCGTCAGACAGCAAAACAACATCCGACAACAGTTTTCTGGAGTCTGCCGGACTGAAAAAGACTTCTGGAAGCAAAGCTGCCTTCGGAGTAAACAAGGCTATTTCCACAACATCATATCTCTGCTGGAATTCTTTGGTTACAAACACTTTGTCCGAAGTAAGCCACTCTGACGCATAGTTCCGGCCATCTCTTGCCAGCACCTTAAAAGAATATCCACTCAAGGCTACTTGAATGGATATTCGATCAATTGTTATTTCAGGATTTACAACTGTCATTACTCCCAGTTACCTGCATTGTTATTAGGAGCAGAGATACTGCCGACCTGAAGTCCAGGATAACGTCCCATATCCTCCATCGCTGCGTCCAGATTAATTCTCAACTGATTGTCAAGGCCCTTAAGCAATGACTTGTACGGCATGCTTGCCTCAAAAAGAGGAACCGGCACTCCTGAAACCTTCTTTGTAGCTGAAGCCATTATAAGAGAGTCTCCACAGAAAGGAATAAATGCAAGAGAATCGATATTGAAGTCCGCACGTCCTTTGAACAGGGTATCCTTAACTGCAATCTTATTTTCAATCTGGAAAACAAGTTTCTCTCCTTTCTCGTAAAGAGCAAGCATTTCTTCCGGCTTGATACGTGGCTTGCGTCTCTTCAAGGCTGCTGTATTTGCTACTGCCAGAGAGTCGTCCTGAGAGCCTATCTGCATAGTTACATCAAGTGTTCCTGTATTATAGAACATCTTGAGAGAGTCTATTGTAGGAGAAAAACGTCCGTAGGTTGACTTGAATGCTACCTGAAGATCTCTGATATCTTTAAGTCTCTGGATAGCAACCGCTTTACGCTCGTCAGTAGCTTTGTTGAATCTTACTGGCTCCATAACGCTCTCTACAACGAGATAGCCCAACCATATAATGATAAGAGGGGCCACAAGATAAATGATCAGGTTTTTAACTATGTTCATCGGTTTATGTTTTTAATTTTCCAATATTTCCAAATCCCGGACAAAGTTAGAAATTTGATTTATGAAATGCAATATAAATTTATAAATTTGCATCTGAATTTCCTCAATGAAATATGAACGACATTAATATATCAAACATTTCGACGCTGGAAAACCTTATCAAAGGAGCGTCACTGACAGCGATAACTGCACACATGCGTCCTGACGGGGATGCAGTAGGAAGTTGTACTGCTCTGTATCACATATTCAGACATTATGGAAAGAAGGCTGTCATTGTCCTTCCGAACAAGACTCCTGACTTCCTGTCATTCCTAACCTCGACAATCAGGGAAGGGGACCTTCTTTCTTTTGAGGATGACAAGGAAAAGGCAGAACAGATTCTCGCTAAAAGCGATTTGATTTTCAGTCTTGACTACAATGCGTTCCACAGAACCGGATGCATGGAAACACTCTTGTCTGGCTCCCCTGCAAAAAAGGTCCTTATAGACCATCATCTTGATCCGTCAAGAGAGATTTACGATCTGTCATTCTCAGAAACCCAGGTTTCCTCTACAGCTGAATACCTGTACCACATACTTTTGGCCACCGACGAATTCCATGGTGATGCAGGAAAGCTCCCTGCTGACTCTGCCACCGCTCTTATGACTGGTATGACAACAGACACCAACAATTTTGCCAACTCGGTCTTTCCGTCAACATTGAAAATGGCATCAGACCTGTTGGAAGCCGGCACAGACAGGGACATGATAGTCTCATGCCTTTACCAGTCATACAGGGAGGAAAGGATAAGGCTTCTCGGGGAACTTCTGTTCAAGAACATGAAAATCATGGAAGAAGGTGTTGCGTATATTGTACTTGACAAGGAAACCATGAACAGATATAATCTTCAGGAAGGCGAGACTGAAGGCTTTGTAAATATTCCTCTAAGTATCGGCAAAGTAAGGATGAGCTGCCTTTTCAAAGAAGATCCGGACAGAATCCGTGTGTCGCTAAGGTCTAAGAAAGGAGTCTCTGCCAACCTTTGCGCACGCAGTTACTTTCACGGAGGTGGGCATGAACTGGCTGCAGGAGGTAAACTTGACATACCTGATGATGTAAAATCAATCACAGATGTTTCAGAATATGCTGAAAAGGCAATAAGGGAGTTTTTATCAAAATAGACGAGATGGAGAGGTTTTTCAATACGATTATTACTGCAGCAGTAGTGTTCTGCTCCGTCCTTTCTGTTCTTTCCTGTTCCAAAACAAGCCTGAAGTCTGTATGGTCAACTCAAGAGGATAAAATCGACAGTTTCATAAACTCGCTGCCAAAAGAAGAGAGCCAGGAAAATCCCGATGCTCTTTATGTAAAGGATATAATCCGCAACAAAGGTGCTAACAGAGTCATCCTGCAGGAAGGCACTGGCGAAGGGTTGAAAAAAGGAGGACGCGTGACATTTTATTACGCCGGATATATTTTCAGCGGAAGTCTGACAGCAAGCAATATGTTTGCGACAAACAATGCGGCACAGGCAGAAGCCGCTGGATGGGAAGTAAACGATGGAGACTATAGTGCCAGAACGGTCACCCTTGATTCAGAAAGCGGTCTTGTAGAGGGCCTTGCAAACGGACTGGAAGGTGTCAGAAAGGGAGAAATATGCTACATACTTTTTTCAGGAGAATACGGATTCGGCAAAAAGCCATTCGGCGTGATTCCAGGCAACTCGGCCTTGGGATACCAGATATGGGTGGAAGACGTACATTGATAGCAGCCTGTTAAAATTTTCCATATCTCCCGGTATGAAACAGAAAAGAATTTTGTGTATTTTTGCAGGTTAGTATTATTAGGTCACAACTATTTAAAACAGTCAACAATCAGGTAGAATGAAAAGATTTTTAGGGAAAATAGCATATCTCGCCGTAATTGCAGCTACTGCTGCAGGCTGCGCAAAAGAAAAGGAAACTCCGGCAAATTCCGAAGAAAAAATGTACTTTGAGGCGTGGATGCAAACCCACCATCCGGATGCTCAGAAAAGCGGCAACGGCATTTATATAATCGGAGACACCCCCGGCAACGGAGAGGAAGTCGCAGACTCACAGTACGTATATACTTCTTATACGACAACTGATCTATCTGGAGCCATTACTGATTATACAGAAGCAGAAACAGCCAAAATGCTCGGAAAATATGACAAGACTAAATTTTACGGTCCGCGCATAATGAGCAGGTACAGCGGATACATGTATGCCGGAGTGGTAGACATGCTGTCCGGAATGAAACAGGGAGGAGTCCGCAAGGCTGTCGTACCAGGCTGGCTAATGACCAAGACATGGTATGGAACTGAGCAAGAATATATTGACAATGTTTCGGGGAGTAACTCTATTATAGAGTTGGAAGTCATTGACCCTATAAAAGACATTGACAAATGGCAGATTGACTCTATCGGAAGATTCATTATGAAAGACAAGGCTGAGATGAACAAGGATTTCGGCTATCTGGATTTCAAGGAAATATTCGCTAAGAATGACACAGTAAAGGACCAGTCTGACTCCACAAGCTATGGCTTCTACTATCTGGGAATAAAAGACGGAAAACCTTTGGATACCAAAAATGACAAAGGTGAAGAAATGGATATAACAAACGGCTCTCACTTTTTCACAAGAAGCGGCTCTACGGATACCACTATATATATAAACTATGTAGGCCGGCTTCTCAACGGACTCGTATTCGATACAAATGTGGAACGCGTAGCACAGGACAACGGACTGAGCGGAGGGACATATGAACCGGTGGCCATACAGTGGGGAGACGATTATTCTGAACTAATAATGGGTACTGATTCCGAGACATCCAATATAATTAAAGGTTTTGCGAAAACCCTTTGGCAGATGCATCCTTTTGAAAAAGGAATAGGTATTTTCCATGCAGGTCTGGGATATGGAATACAGGGAAGCGGAGATGTCATACCGTCATTTTCCCCTCTGATGTTTGAAATCGAAATAGTAGAAAAACCTCAGGAGTAAAGACAGATGTCAGAAACTAAAACCATACCGTCGGAACTCGGAACTGAAAAGATAGGCAGTCTGCTAAAGAAATATGCGATTCCCGCAATTATAGCAATGACTGCCTCTTCTCTGTACAATATGGTTGACAGCATTTTTATCGGGCACGGAGTCGGGGCTCTCGCCATTTCCGGACTTGCTGTTACATTTCCGCTTATGAATCTCTCAGCCGCATTCGGCACCCTTGTAGGTGTCGGCGCGACAACAATGATTTCAGTGCTTCTCGGACAGAGAAACTATGAAGTGGCCAACAAGGTTTTGGGCAATGTAGTTTCCCTGAACCTTATAATTGCAGTACTGTTCACCATTGTCACCCTTGTTTTCCTTGACCCCATACTGTTTTTCTTCGGAGCGAGCGAAAGCACTATCGTATATGCACGGGAATATATGCAGATAATATTGGCAGGAAATGCCATTACACACTTGTACCTCGGCCTGAACAGTGCTATGAGAGCTTCAGGAAATCCTAAACTTGCAATGAGTCTGACAATATTCACAGTGGCTTTGAATACAGTCCTCGATCCTGTATTCATTTTTCTATTTGACATGGGCATAAAAGGAGCCGCTATCGCAACAGTAATAGCCCAGGCTGCCGCTCTTGTTATAGTGATGAAGTACTTCAGCGACAGGAAAAGGATGCTCCGCTTTGAAAAAGGCATACTGAGACTTGATATTAGAATTGCAAAGGACTCTCTTTCAATAGGTCTGGCTCCATTTCTTATGAACTCAGCCGCCTGTATCGTAACTCTTTTTATAAACCAGCAGCTCGGCAAATACGGAGGAGACCTTGCAATCGGAGCATACGGAATAGTAAACAGAATCTGTTTCCTGTTCATTATGATTAATATGGGACTGAATCAGGGAATGCAGCCTATCGCCGGATACAACTATGGCGCACGCCAATATACTAGGGTTCGGGAAGTTTTCTGGAAAACTGTAAAATTCGCTACAATCGTAACTTCATCCGGTTTTCTAATATCCGTGCTGTTTCCACAAGAAGCCGTATCAATTTTTACTCATGATGAAAAAATGATAGAATTAGCTGCCAAAGGACTTAGGATGTGTGTTCTGTCTTTCCCTTTCGTCGGCTTCCAGATGACTGTTTCAAATTTTTTCCAATGTATTGGAATGGTAAATAAAGCCATACTGCTTTCGATGTCAAGACAGCTGTTGTTTCTCGTTCCTTTCCTCTATACACTGCCGCTTCTTTTCGAATCCTTTGGCGTCTGGCTGAGTTTTCCGATTGCAGACTTTCTGGCATTTACGGTAGCCACAATGCTTTTCAGCGGTCTTTACAAGAAACTCAAAGGACTAGCAGACGGCGATGATGCTTCCATTCTCGGAAGCAAACTATAACAGCAGATATGGTGATTTGAAAAAGCAAATGATTGATATGAAAAAGATTATATTCAATATAGGAAGACAGTTCGGCAGCGGAGGAAGAATCGTCGCAGAAAAACTCGGTCAGAAGCTAGGTATCCCCGTATATGACAGTAAACTTATATCTCGGGCAGCTGAAGAAAGTGGTTTCAGCCCATACCTTTTCAGGAAAACAGATGAAACCAAAAGTAAATTTTCCCTCAGGTCCTTCTTTTGTTCCCAAGACTTCGGACAGCCGGAAAACTATGTAAATTCTGAGGAACTGTTTAAAATACAAAGCGCAGTTATACGAAATATTGCAGAAAAGGAATCTGCAATCATCATCGGCAGATGCTCTGACTATATTCTCCGCGATTTGGACTGCACTGTCAATGTTTTTGTATGTTCACCGAAAGAGACAAGAAAAGCTACTGTATCGAAACGGCTTGGAGTCTCTGAAGAAAAAGCTGAAGAAATAATGTCCAAAAAAGACAGAAGCAGAGAAACATACTACAATTTTTTCACATTCGGCAACTGGGGCGTCGCGTCAAACTACGATTTATGTATTGACTCGTCTGTATTAGGTATAGAAGGGACAGCAGATTTCATCATAGAGTTCGCAAGAAGGGCAGGAAAATTGGATTAAACTGAATGAGCACAAAGAAAAAAACAATATCAGGCATTATTATCTGCATGACTGCGATAGCGATTGCAGTCATAATTGCGTCTTCCGGCAGAAAAGCAGACAGCTCGGAAAGCGCCACATCTGAAGTTCCGGCACGCGTAATGCTGAATGACACTCTCACTAACGCCATGTCAGATTCAGACACTCTGTCCGGAATGGACAGGACTATAGATAAGTATCTGGCTCAATGGGGAATACACGGAGCATCCCTCGCTATAATGAGAAATGATTCCCTGGTGTATGCCAAAGGATACGGATGGGCTGACGAGGAAAAGGGGATAAAGATGGGGCCGGGAAATATCCTGCGTATGGCTTCTGTATCAAAACTTATTACTGCTGCAGGCATAATGCTTCTTCAGGAAAAAGGTAAATTATCGCTTGATGATACTGTTTTCGGCCAGTCTGGAATACTGAATGACTCTATATACACTAAGTCCATAAAGTACAGTAAAATGTACGATATCACCGTAGAACAGCTTCTGAGACATCAGGGCGGTTTTTCAAACAGCCGCGGAGACCCTATGTTCTCGACTCGGGACATAATCCGCCAGTTCGGACTGGAAGGAGCACCGGACCACGAAACTCTGGTAAAGTGCATACTGAAGAGGCCATTGGGATTCAAGCCGGGCGAAAGCCAGAGGTATTCCAATTTCGGATATCTTCTCCTTTCTATGATAATAGAAAAAGTAAGCGGCTGTGACTACGAGTCATTTATTAAAGACAATATTCTTACGCCTGCAGGATGCTACGACATGCATCTGGCAGGAAATTATTATGAAGATAAGAGGGCTAACGAAGTAAAATACTACATGCATGCAGGTTCTGAACTTGTAGAAGAATATAATCTGAGCGGAAAAATGGTGGAAAGATGTTATGGAGGGAATGACATACATGCCCTTTCCGGTGCCGGAGCATGGTGCGGTTCCCCTGCAGAATTGTGCAGATTTGTAGCGTCTATTGACGGGAAGAATGAGGTTCAGGATATTCTCACAAAGGAAAGCATAAGGCAGATGACAGAATATTTTGACCCTCAGACATACTCTCTGGGATGGAATGATACCAAACCTAACGGAGAGTGGACAAGAACAGGAACATTAAGTGGGACAAGCGCGCTGATAAAATATTTCCCTGACGGGGAATGCTGGATTATGATTACGAATACCAGTACTTGGAGAGGTCCGGGATTCACAAGATATACCGAACAACTCTTCAGGAAATGCAGGGAGCGCTACGGCTCCCTGATTCCTCACAGAAACCTCTTTGCTGTTTCTTGCGGTTCACAGGCGGTGACGAAAAAGTGACTTTCGGTCCACCGCCGTCGGACGCTTTTGCTGCAAGTCTGCCCTCTTATAGAACCATATTAGGGTCGTATATCTTGACCTCAAACTCACCGGACAGAATGCCGTACCCGTTCTCGGCAAGTGACTCCAACTCGTTTTCTCCAGGATATACTACCACTGGAGCTATAAAATCAATTCTTGACGAAATTTCAGAAACTACTTTAGGACCGCGTGCAACGCCTCCAGTTATGATTATGGCATCTACTTTACCGCAAACATCAGCAGATAAAGCAGCAATGTATTTTGCCACACTCAGGGCATAGCCTTTGACAAATACAGCCTCCCTGCTCTGCAGATCCTCTTCTGCCTTGCTGACAATTACACGGAAGTCATTTGTGCCGAACCAGGCCACGGCTCCTCCCCTGCCGACAAGTTTCTTCTTTATCTGATCTTTCGTATATTGCCCGCTGAAGCACATCTCAACAAGAGGGAAGGCCGGAACAGTTCCAGCTCTTTCCGCACTTATAGGACCATCGCCTCCAAGTGCATCGTTGGTATCAATCACATCACCGTTTCTGTGGAGTGTGACAGAAGTACCGCCTCCTATATGAGCTACAATGACTGTCAGGTCTTCATATTTTCTGCCGATACTGCGTGCATACCGCCTTCCCATTGCCCTGGAATTCAAAGCGTGGAAAAGAGGCCTGCGCGGAAATTCAGGCAATCCTCCGACCCTTGCCTCAGGCAAAAGTTCGTTAGCCATAGGAGGATCCGGTATATAGGCCTTGCAGTCAGGCTTCATTCCTGCGGTCTTTCTGGCTTCATTAATCTCTTCAGCCAAATCATCCGCGATAAGAGCGCTGAGATTACATGCATGGACTCCCTCCTTCCCTGCAATAAGAGCATCTCTCATAGCCTGAGTCACTTCATAGACACCTGTCCGTATAGGAGTAATCAGACCTCCGCGGGCCATTACTATATCAATATCGCACAAAGGGATTTCCCTTTCCTTAAGGAAATCTGTGATGGCATCTTTCCTCATAATGTCCTGATCCATCACAGATTCATATTCCGCCAAAGCAGAAGCACTGTGTTCAAGATTCTGTTCAAACAACTTCTGGCCGTCATCGAAATATCCGATTTTGGTCGAAGTAGAACCAGTATTGATTGCCAGTACTTTTCCTTTCATAAGAAAACTATTTTGCTGACATCGCAGCGATTGCTATAGAATTCAGTTTGGTGTCAATGCTGTCGGCACGGCTTGACAACACGCAAGGAACCTTGGCTCCTACGACCATACCTGCCTGCTTGACATTGGATGCAAGCTTTGAGTTGGTCTTATAGAAGACGTTTGCAGACTCGATATTAGGGAAAAGAAGACAGTCGGCATCACCTGCTACAGGGCTTTCAAGCTTCTTAATCTCAACAGATTCCATATCTATGGCAACATCAAGGGCGAGAGGGCCGTCAGCTATGCAGCCTTTGATCTGGCCTCTGTCAACCATTTTTGCAAGGATAGCAGCCTCTACGCAGGCAGGCATGTTTGAAAGCATCTGCTCTGTTGCAGCAAGAATAGCCACCTTAGGTTTTGCATTTCCGAGATGTTGAGCTGTTTCCACCAGATATTTAAGTATAGACTGTTTCTGCTTAAGGTCAGGAAGAGGAATTACTGCCATATCTCCTACAAGCAGCAGTTTGTGATAGTTAGGGTTCTCAAGAACAGCTACGTGGCTGAGCACTGCCTTTGGAGGAAGAAGACCTGTCTCCTTGTTAAGGATAGCACGCATGAACTTGTCTGTGCTGCAAAGTCCTTTCATAAGTATGTCTCCCATTCCCTGGTTTACCATAGTTACAGCCTGAGTCACTGCAGGAAGCTCTGAAGGATTATGAATCACTGTAAACTTGTTCACGTCGATTCCTTCTTTCTCGCACTCAGCCTTTATCATTTCTTCGTCACCGACAAGGGTAGCATCAACGATTCCGAGATCGACAGCCTTGCTTGCAGCTGCGATAGTATGTCCGTCAACTGCCCAGGCGGCTATCATTCTCTTTTTGGCTCCTCTGCCGGCCAATTCAGCAAAAATTTCTTCAAATTTTGTAAACATAACAATAATCATTTATTGAGAAGCTGCTTAAGCTTTCTTTATTGAAAACTTAAACAGCTTCCGAAATTATTCATTTTCATTCATTACTATATGCATAGTGTCACGTGCAATTACCAGCTCTTCGTTTGTGGTGATTACGGCAACTTTCACTTTTGAATCAGGAAGTGTTATAATCATATCCTTTCCTGTAGGGACATTTGCCTCATAATCAAATTTCACTCCGAGGTAAGTCAGGTTCTCGCAGACCCTGCGGCGAAGACGGCTGTTATTCTCACCGATTCCTCCAGTAAAGACAATAAGGTCAACTCCGTTCATCACAGCAGCATAGGCACCTATATACTTTGTTACGTCATAAACAAGCTTCTTAAGAGTGAGTTTGGCCTTAGGATCGCCCGCATTGGCTGCATCATTGAGGTCACGAGCATCTGAAGATACGCAGGAAAGTCCCAGGAATCCGCTCTTCTTGTTCATGACACGGCTCATCTCCTCTGCACTGAGATGCTCTTTTTCCTGAATATAGGTAATGACATCAGGATCCACATTTCCGCAACGGGTACCCATTATAACGCCCTCAAGCGGAGTAAATCCCATCGAAGTATCAATTGATTTTCCATTGGCCACAGCAGTAATGGAACTTCCGTTTCCAAGATGGCATGTAATAATCTTAGAGTTATCCAGGTCAAGGCCAGCAAATTTTGCTCCTTTTTCAGAAACAAATTTATGGCTTGTTCCGTGGAAGCCATACCTTCTGATACGGTACTTGTCATAATACTCGTACGGAAGGGCATACATATAGGCATACGCCGGCATGGTCTGGTGGAAGGCAGTATCAAATACACCTACCTGGGGAACAGAAGGAAGAGCTTCTGTTACAGCCTTGATTCCCAAAAGGTTTGCAGGATTGTGAAGCGGAGCTATGTCACTGCACTTGATAATCTGCCCGATCACTTCATCATCGATGAGCTTACTGCAGAAGAATTCTTCTCCTCCGTGGACTACGCGATGTCCTACAGCCTCGATATCCTCAAGGGTCGAAAGCACTCCATACTCGCTGTCGATAAGAGCCTCAAGAACGGCCTTGATTCCTACAGTATGGTCAGGGATAGGCATTTCCTTTACGTACTTTTCTTTCCCGGTAGCCTGATGCTTGATACATCCGCTTTCCATACCGATTCTTTCAACAAGACCTTTGGCCATCAGGTCATAAACATCGTCATTCTTCATATCAAGAAGCTGATACTTCAAAGAAGAACTGCCGCAATTAAGAACTAAAATTATCATATTTTAAGACTGTTAATTTTTGAATCTGTAAATATTTTCCTTCCAATCTTGCAAAGTTATAAAAATAATCAGTACTTTGCGAAAAAATCAGAAGAAGATGAAGATTGAGGGGAAGGCATTATCTGTTTTTTCTTTTATATTCGCTGCAGGAAGCGCCACAGGCATGCTAATTACAGTAACGAAGCTGTCTCAGGAGAGACTCAGACCTGTCACAGGGCTTTTTTTTCTATTATCAGTACTATTCTCTTCCATTGCCGCTTATAATGCATTTTTTCCGAAAGCCGAAATTCCAGACAGAAGGAAAAGGATTTCCGCAGTGATGCTTGCTGCGGCATTTTTCTGTTCTGGAATTTACGGCTCATTAGGATACTGCACTCTTGACATTGGGCAGTATAGTCCAAATACAGAATATTACGGCAATGAAAACAGTTCTGCTTCCATAATTCAGGCTCTTGCTTCAAAACTGAAAAGACACATTGATTCCGTACCTTATAATGAACGGTATTCAAATGCATTGGTAAAGGCTCTCGTAACAGGAGACAAGTCCGGTCTGGATAAAGGACTGAAAGAAAGTTTCAGAAAAAGCGGAGCCTCACATCTGCTGGCACTCTCAGGCATGCATCTGGGAATCATATATCTGATAATTTCCCGAATATTGTCTTTGGCAGGCCACTCCCCTGCCACCAAGAAATACATAGCGACTGTAACTATCTGCGCCACCGGTTTTTATACACTACTGACAGGAGCCGGACCATCAATTATCCGTGCATTTCTATTTATATGCACAAATGAAACCGCAAAATGCATTTACAGACAAAGCAGCCCGGCAAACACATTCTGCACAGCACTCCTGATACAATTGACAATCTCTCCTGAAAGCATTCTGTCTGCCGGATTCCAACTGTCGTATCTGGCTATGGCAGGAATATATTTTTTATATCCATCTATGAAAAAGTGGTATGGAAACCTTGCCGGAATATTTGGATCAAAGCAGGCTCTGACTCCGGGAAAGGTAACAAGACCAATGCAAAGTTTATGGAACACAGCGTCTCTTTCAATATCTTGCCAAATATTCACAGCGCCAGTAGTATGGATACACTTTCATAGTTTCCCAATCTACTTTATAATAACCAATTTGCTAGCCATTCCAATTACTACCGCGACTATCAGTCTTGGTATTGCGGTACTGATTCTTGATGCAGCCGGCATTTGTCCCGGCTTTATTCTAAAAATGTCGGAAACGGCCATAAGGCTGCTCATATTCTGCATAGAGACTATCGGCAGTCTGTAAGACTACGCATCATCGCTGCACAAGCCTGAATCCTTCTGATGTCCAAGAGAGCATAGTGCCGTCACTGTCGTAAATGAGATAACCTTCCAAATCCTGGCGCGACTCAATGAATTCTCGAGCTTCGTCAAATCCTATTACCATACAATATGTAGCCAGGGCATCTGCAACTGTAGCATCCGGAGCAACAATCGTAGCACTCAGAAGCGAATGGGAAACCGGATATCCGGTCCTTGGGTCTATCGTGTGCGCATACTTTTTCCCGTCCCGTACATAATATTTCCTGTAATTGCCTGATGTGACGACTCCGCAAGGATCGGCGCCAGCAGACAAAACGCCATGAAGTTCAGCACCCGGTGTCTCATTTCCATCTTCCGGCTTGTCAACTCCGATTGACCACGGCTGTCCGGCAGGATTCAAACCTTCGCAAAAAATCTCACCGCCTATATCAACAAGCATATCCTTTATACCTAAAGAATGAAGATAAGCAGCTACAATATCACACGAATACCCCTGTGCTACAGCATTGTAGTTAAGTTTTGGAAGATAATCCACACCTTCTGACGACACAAGCATTTCCAGCGCAGAAACAGTTCCTTCTGCTCCGGCCTCCATTACCGGGAGCATCCTGTCCATTCCTGAATATTCCATTGTCTGTGACACTTTATCGTCCGATGGCATTTTGTCCGATGTAAATCCGAAACCCCAGATATCAAACAGTGGAGCTGATGCCACATCAAACGCACCTTCCGTCATTTTATAGAAATCGTATGACTTATTGTAGATATCTGTAAAAATATCATCAGGCACGACTCTCTCCCCTGCATTGAACTTACTGAGAAGCGAACCTTTATTGTAGCCTGAAAGCGAATTGTCAATTCTGAGCAATACAGAATCAATTCCTGCCTTAATCCGGTCTGCCGGCATGGAGACCCTGCCTTCAGGCCCGACAAGATTAAGTTTGACAGTATAAGTCCCACCCTG
>URDD01000052.1 GCA_900546395.1 uncultured Bacteroidales bacterium
AAATAAATTTTTCCTTGTAACTTATTAAAATTTAATTTATTAAACACTAACGGAGATTTTTTCTCCGGACATTAATGGGTGATTATAATGAAATACTTGCAGAACTATCGCACTGCAAGTATCCCGTCAACTATGAATTTCTGTTTTCCTCTCCAAGGCAGGGCTCCGAGATATTCTTTGTAATGTAGCTCTACAGTCTTGCCGCTGCATCTCATAAGCGAGTCTGCAAGATTCTGGTCAGTGATAGAGAATTCAAATTCATAAGACTGGATAGTAGAACTGGTTTTTCTGGCATCGAAGCCGGCCTGTATAGCCTTGCCTTCGTAAGTTTTGAATACATAACCTTTATATACTACAAAATTCAGTTCCCCGGCCTTGACACCTTCGCCGAAAACGAAATAAAATCTGAAATATACGAATACTGCAAGGGCGAGAGCCAGAACCAGACAGGATATTGTAACTATTTTCCCGGTAGTTTTCATTATTAAATAATGTTTTAAATTCTATTCAAAGTTAGAAACAGTTTTGAAAATTCTCAAATAATATTCTTGTAAGGAACTGTATTATGCCGTTTTTGAAGATGCAGGTCTTTATTCAAGTATTCCTGCAGAAATGAGAAGGCCTATGAATGGAGTCTGCTGGCGTTTTATATGCGGCTTTACCGTAGAAGTATTGATTTTGTCTAAAGTACGGATCTTCTCATAAGCATATCTGAAATCTTTGCCTGTAAGATATTCTCCATCATCCGCGCGTTTTGTTCCCGGACTGCCTCCTCGGAGAAAAATGCAGCTGCCTACAAAGGTGGCAGAGTATTCTATACCTGTCACAGATTTGAATTTATGGTTTTCATTTATGAAATTTACGATTTCATTCCATATTTCTTCACCTGTCTTTGCCTGAAATTCCTTTTTAATTTTCATTGTCTTTTAAGGCTTAAGTTATTGTGAATTTACTTTCCGGCTTGTTATTATCCGTGATATTTGTTACAAAAATAGGGAAAAAGATAGAAAATTAGAATAATAATCGTTATCTTGCGAAGAATTTGTAATAAATTTGTTATGGCAGATAAAAAAGTCCGTATTGAAGTAAATTCAGAGATTGGAAAGTTAAACTCAGTTTTGCTGCATCCTCCCGGGGCAGAAGTTGAGAATATGACGCCGCAGAATGTGCAGCGAGCTCTTTATAGTGATATCCTTAACCTTTCAATTGCGCGACAGGAGTATGCCCAGCTTTACGGAGTGCTTTCCAAAGTCGCAGATGTATATCTGGTCAATGACCTTTTGGTAAAGGTGCTTGACAATCCGGATGCAAGAGCCGGTCTTTTGCAGCGTATATGTGTCAGTGAAGATGCTACCGAGTATTACGATATGCTTTTGGAGATGCCTTCGAAGAAGCTTGCAAAGGTTCTTATTGAAGGACTCCCGGCAAAAGTCAATACCCTGACTTCTTTCCTTAGAAACGAGTATTATGCTCTTTACCCTCTCTATAATTTCTATTTTACGAGGGATGCTGCAGTAACCGTTGGAAACAATGCGCTGATATGCCGTATGGCAAACAAGGTCAGGATGAGGGAGTCATTCATCATGGATGCCATTTACCGTTCCAGCGGTGTGTTTGACTGCAATGTTATAGATGCAAACGATTTCCAGCCGGAGGGTTCTCCGATAAAGATGGAAGGCGGTGATATCCTGGTGGCAAGGGAGGATATTCTGTTGCTTGGAAACGGATGCAGATCAAGTTCTCAGGGAATAGACTTTATGATAGAAAGATTCCGCAGAGACCATGACAAGGGACGCTTCAACATCATAGTACAGCAGCTTCCGTCATCGCCGGAGTCGTTCATTCATTTGGATATGGTATTTACCCTCCTCGACAGGGACAAATGTATGATTTTCGAGCCTCTTATTCTTGGTGACAACCAGTACCAGACTGTTCAGATAACAGTGGAAGACGGTAAGGTGTCGAAAATATCTTCGGTATCGGATATAATTACAGCACTTAAACGTCTGGGTATGGATTTGGATCCTGTAGTCTGCGGAGGACGTGACGAGTGGGATCAGGAGAGAGAGCAGTGGCACAGTGGAGCCAATTTCTTTGCCTTTGCACCAGGAAAAGTCCTTTCGTACGCGAGAAATGTGCACACGCTTGAAAGTCTTGACAAGAAAGGTTTTGAGGTCATCACTGCTGCCGATGTCATAGCCGGAAAGGCGTCAATTGACGGGGATAAGCCGTGTGTCGTGACTATTGCAGGCTCTGAACTTCCTCGAGGCGGCGGAGGAGCAAGATGTATGACGATGCCTCTTTCTCGCAGATCTGTGAAATGGTAGATATGAACATCCTCAGCCGTTCATGAAAACACTTGCCAGCAAGTCGGCCATAATGGATATGGGAATTACCATCCCTGGCATATAATCCTTTAGAGAGTCGCGCATCATTTTCAGCACAGACTGTATGTCGCGTTTTACCTTTCGTGGAGTGATATTGTATTTTTCCGCAATCTCCTGATATGTCATGTCTTCAAATCTGCTGGAGCAGAATATGTTGCGTGTCATTTCAGGAGTTTGTTCCATCAACTTGTAGAAAATCTGCATAATGTCATCACGGAAAATTATACTTATATCTTCGCTTTCAAGAATATTGATTTCGGTCATGGCAGCTTTATATCTGTCCTCATGTATCCTGAGTCTGTTGGCTTTGTCTCGCATATAATTGAGGCAACTATTTTTGATGGACTGTAGAATATACGCTTCAGGGACAGTTTCAACCTGTATTTTGCTTCTGTTTTCCCAAAAGTTGGTGAAACAGTTTGAAACTATGTCTTCGGCTGCTATCTCATCTTTTACATATGATCTGGCAATTATGATGAATTTCTCCCTATATTTAAGGAAAAGGTGACCAAAATCTGAAGAAGATATATCTGATGCCGACATGTTGACTCTGTTATATTTTACAAATATAGTATTTAATTGTGATAAATCTAAAGAATCCGGTTTCTTATTATTTGAGTCTGCATTAAGAAGCTGTTTAAATTTTTGTCATTATAAAAGAATTTTTGAAAAATTTTTAAACAGCTTCTAAGGATGTAAAGCGAAAAATAAGAAAAAAATAAAAAAAATATAATTTTAAGGGGTCCGTCATTAAATCTTATGTGTCATATATACGTTTTGACAAGAATTATGGATACATATTTGCTTATAAAATATTTCAAAAGACAGACCTCGGAACAGGAAGATAAAGAGATTCAGGCCTGGCTTGCTGCTGATACAGATGGGAGCAGAGCCAAGGAGTACAAGAAAGCACACCTGCTTTTTGCAGGTATGACGGTCCTTTGGACACCTGCTGCAATGCCTGTAAAAAAGAAATCCAATTATTCATTAAGGAAAGCGCTTATGACTTCAGCGGTAGCAGCCGTTGTTGCTATCTCCATAATTGTGACTTCGTTCCTTACCAAGGAGCATATATTGTACAGTCTTTCGCAGAATGTAGAGAAAATAACGGTGCCGTCAGGTTACCCTATGCAGTTGACACTTTCTGATGGTACAGAACTTTGGCTCAACGCAGGCTCGGTACTTGAATATCCTTCCGTTTTTTCATCCCGCAACAGGACTGTTACCCTTGTTTCTGGAGAAATACTTTTTGATGTTGCAAAAGACGCTCAGAGACCATTTGTTGTCCGCACATACGCTTCTGAAATTTCCGTTTTGGGAACAAAGTTCAATGTTTTTGTCGATGAGGAGAACCAGAATTTTTCAGCTACACTTATCAGAGGCTCTATAAAGGTGACAAACAAAGAGAACATGCAAGAGTCATTCGTACTTTCTCCGAATGAAGTGGTAAGAAAACAAGGGGAGCATTTGTATGTGGAACGTGTTGAGGATGTAGAAAGTGTAACATGCTGGACCAAAGGCCTCATTGATGTGGTGAACGTACCTTTTGACGAACTTATGCGAAGACTCGAACGCATGTATGATGTAGAGATAGTGATTGAAAAGAAAGATCTTCCTGAAGTAAGATATACTTGGGGGAAAATCCGTATTTCAGGCGGTATTGAGAATGCCTTGTCTATTTTGTCACAGGGAGCAGACTTTACATGGAAGAGAGATGCGGCGACCGGTAACATACTGATACGCTGATTGTAAAGCTGTCAGAATAACCATAAGAATACTATAACTAATTTTACTCATAATTATATGAACAATTGTCTTTTTAGCAGAATTGCAAGACTCTTTTTTATCAGCACCACACTGTTCTTCTGCCTGTCTTTCACGACAGTATTTGCACAAGAGCAGAAGCAGATAACCCTCAAGATGGAAAATACCACCCTTGACAAGGATATCGCTGCTATTGAAAAGCAGTCAGAGTATTTGTTTCTGATAGACCAGGTAGATGTCAAGATGACCGTCAGTGTAAATGCTGACAAACTGCCTGTATCTGAAGTACTCAAGCAGATGTTCTCAGGAAAGGAAGATATCAAGTACGATATCAGACGGGGGGGGAATATCTATATTTGTAAAAAAAGCGGGGATTCAAAAAATGAATCTGCAGTAGGAAACAGAGTTTCCGGTACTGTAATTGACGCTTACGGCGTTCCTGTCATCGGAGTCGCCGTTATGTTTGAAGGAACGACAACCGGTGTAAGTACCGATCTGGATGGAAAGTTCTCTTTCGAAATTCCGGATGGTATGGATGCCGGTAATCTCGTTTTTTCCTGTCTTGGATATAAGACAGTAGTTTTGCCGGTAGGAACAAGACGTGTGTTTGATATCACCCTTGAGGATGACTCCATCATGATGGAAGGCACAGTCGTTACCGCCCTCGGTATCAAGCGTTCTGAGAAAGCCCTTTCCTACAACGTACAGGAAGTAAAGTCAGACGAGCTGCTCGCAAACAAAGATGCTAACTTTGTCAATTCCCTTAACGGTAAGGTAGCAGGTCTGGTCATCAACGCTTCTTCTTCAGGAGTCGGCGGTGCGTCAAAAGTAGTTATGCGTGGACAGAAATCCATCTCTAAATCTTCAAACGCACTTTACGTCATTGACGGTGTTCCTATGTATACATCAGCGAGAGAAGCCGGTACTGAATTCGACTCGAGAGGTGCCTCAGACCCTGTAGCCGATATCAACCCTGAGGACATTGAGTCCATGACAGTCCTCACTGGTGCTGCCGCTGCCGCTCTTTACGGATCAGCCGCTGCCAACGGTGCAATTGTCATCAATACCAAGAAAGGTATGGAAGGCAAGACATCTGTGACAGTCAGCAGTAATACTGAACTCTTCAACCCTTTCGTACTCCCGAGATTCCAGAACAGATATGGAACAGGTGACTATTCCTCTTCAACCGGCTCGACAGTACGTAGCTGGGGACAGCGTCTGAATGATGCCAACTCAATGGGGTATGATCCTCGCAAGGATTACTTCAGAATGGGTGTGACAGGTACTGAAAGTGTTTCACTCTCAACAGGTAACGCTAAAAACCAAACCTATCTCTCAGCAGCAGCTGTAAACTCTGTAGGTATCGTACCGAACAACAAGTACAACCGTTACAACTTCACATTCCGTAACACTACCAAGTTCCTTGAGGACAAGATGACATTGGATGTGTCTGCAAGCTATGTAATGCAGGACGACCAAAATATGACCAACCAGGGTACATACAATAACCCTCTCCTCGGTGCATATCTCTTTCCTCGTGGAAACGATTGGAATGACATATACATGTACGAAAGATGGAATCCTACCAGAAAAATCTACACCCAGTACTGGCCGGTAGGAGATGCCGGTATGACAATGCAGAACCCATACTGGATTAACTACAGGAATATGCGTCAGAACAAAAAGTCCCGCTATATGATTTCAGCAGGGCTTTCATATGAGATTCTCGACTGGCTTACAATTTCAGGTCGAGTACGTGTAGATAACTCGTACAACAAATACACAGAGAAGTTCTATGCTACTACCAATACACAGCTGACCGAGAAATCCGACAACGGACTGTTCGGTCAGGAAACATCCGAGGACAAGCAGTTCTATGCAGACGCATTGCTTGACATAAACAAGACTTGGGACAACTGGAGTCTTCACGCCAACCTCGGCGCTTCCATCACCGATATGCGCAGTGACATGTTTTCAAACAGAGGACCTATCGCAGACAACAACGTTCCTAACGTCTTCAACGTATTCTCGATTGACCAGGCATCTATGGTTAAGAAACAGGCTGGTTGGAGAGAGCAGGTACAGTCAGTATATGCTTCAGCTGAAGTCGGCTTCAAGAGCACTTATTATCTGACACTCACCGGAAGAAACGACTGGCCTTCGCAGCTTGCAGGACCACGTTCTACAGCAAAGTCATTCTTCTACCCATCAGTGGGAGCATCAGTAGTGATTTCTGAAATCATCCCTAACATGCCAAGACAGCTTGAATACATCAAGTTGAGAGCTTCATACGCATCAGTAGGTACGCCTTTCGAGCGCTGGCTGGCTAATCCTATGCACGAGTGGCCTGACAAAGGAAATGCTTGGGGAACAGATACTTCATATCCTGTAAGCCTTAAACCGGAGAGAACCAATTCTTGGGAAATAGGTCTCACTATGAGATTCCTCGAGTGGTTCAGCCTTGATGCCACTTATTATCGTACAAATACGAAGAACCAGACATTCTTCCCTGAGATTTCTACAGGTTCCGGCTACTCGAAGATTCCTATCCAGTCCGGTAACGTACTCAACGAAGGGTTTGAGCTCGCTTTGGGGTTTGAGAAACAGTGGGGTATCTTCAATTGGGCAAGTAACTACACCCTCTCAACCAACAGGAACGAGATTCTTTCTTTGGCAGAGAATGCTATCAACCCTATGACAGGAGAGGAACTCAAGATACCTGCTCTCGATATGGGTGGTCTTGGAAACGCCAAGTTCATCTTGAAGACAGGCGGCTCACTCGGAGACCTTTACACGGCAGCTGACCTTGTAAGAGACGACAAGAATGCCATCTTTGTAGATGATTCAGGACAGCTGATGACCAATGCATTTACAGATATCAAGGATTACAAGAAACTTGGAAGCGTTCTCCCAAAGGCAAACATGGCATGGAGAAACGATTTCCGTATAGGAAACTTCAACATCGGTCTGATGTTCTCAGCCAGAATCGGTGGAGTCGTTTTCTCAAGAACTCAGGCAGTTCTTGATATGTTTGGAGTATCTGAGGCGACGGCAGTTGCCCGTGATAACGGCATGATTGCCATCAACGGTGATGACCGCATTGACCCTAATGAATGGTTTACCAAGATTGCAGGAGGCGATGTTGTACCTCAGTATTATACTTATTCGGCTACAAATGTCCGTCTTCAGGAGGCATCTATTGGATATACATTCTCGAGGAAGATGCTCAATGACGTTTGTGAACTTACTCTCCAGCTTGTCGGAAGAAATCTGTGGATGATATATAACAAGGCTCCGTTTGATCCTGAATCCATCGCTACTACAGGAAATTATTACCAAGGTATCGACTATTTTATGATGCCGAATACGCGCAATTTCGGATTCAATATCAGAATTAAATTTTAAGGAGGGATTCCACAATGAAAATAAACAATATAAAAATATTTGCAGCATCACTTACTATTATTGCAGGGGTTTCCTGTACGGGCAACTTTGATGAAATCAACAAGAATCCTTATGGTATAAGCGATGCAGAAATGCAGAGAGACGGCTATGCCGTAAGAGCTGCATTGATGGGAATTGCAAATGGTGTGATTTCTCCTGACGTGAATACTACTCAGTTTACAGAGTGTCTTCTCGGTGGTACTCAGGGTGGTTATCTTGCAGATGGAAACGATACATGGAAAAACACCATTTCAAGATACAACCCGACTGACAACTGGACAAATGTCCTGATGAAATCGGATAAAGTAATTCCTGTTATCTACTCAAACTACAGACAGCTCCATCAGGTGACTGACGACGCTGTAATCTGGGCAGTGGGTGACATCTTGAAAGTAACTGCGATGCACAGAGTTACAGATACGTACGGGCCAATACCTTATAGTAAAATCGGTCAGAACGGTGAGATTAATGTGCCTTATGACTCTCAGCAGCAGGTATATACCAAAATGTTCGAGGAACTGGACAATGCAATCTCTGTACTAATGGACAACCGGCTTGTCAATTTCTCAGCTGACGCTGACATCATCTACGGCGGACAAATAGATAAATGGATCAAGTTTGCCAACTCACTAAAACTCAGACTCGCAATGCGCATCTCTTACGCTGATCCAAAACTTTCAAAAAAGATGGCAGAGTCAGCAGTGAACAACGAGGTAGGTGTGATGACTGACAACAGTGACAACGCAAGATTCTCTGCTTGGGGGACGGACGGTAATCCTATCAAAGTTTCCGTAGAGTACAACCTCGCAAAACATGAGGGAGATATACCTTGTACCACACAAGGCGGTGACTCGCATGCAGCAGCTGATATCATTTGCTATATGAACGGATACAATGACCCTCGCCGTTCTGAATACTTCACACAGACTGAGTTTACAGCAACTGATGGAGTATCGGAAGAGTATCTCGGACTGCGACGTTGCATAGCAGTCCCTAGTCACGGTCAGATTGGTCACAAATTCTCAGGTGCCAAAATAGGTATCAACGACCCTGCAAACTGGATGGTTGCAGCAGAGGTCGCTTTTCTCAAGGCAGAGGCAGCAGGAGTCTTCGGCTATGATATGAATGAAAGTGCCCAAGATGCATACGAAAGAGGAATCAGACTCTCATTCGAACAGTGGAATGTAGCAGGCGTGGATGAGTACCTAAAAAGTGAGACTCAGCCGTCAGCGTACAAGGCACCTTCTGTGGAAGCTGGTACAACAGGTTCTACCATCACAGTGAAATGGAATCCGACTGCCGATAAAGAAGAAATGCAGGAGCGTATCATAACCCAGAAATGGATTGCAAACTGGCTTCTCGGCAACGAGGCTTGGGCAGACTGGAGGAGAACGGGATATCCTAAACTTCTTCCTGGTACCAAAGAAGGAAATAAGTCGGAGGATGGCTCTGCTGCAATCAAGACTGGCGCGCGAAGGATGAAATATCCTATGGCAGAGGGATCAAGCAATACTGCGAACTACAACGCAGCGGTAGCTGATTACCTTAACAAGGAAAACACCCTTACCACAGTTATTGGTGACAGGATGTCTACACGTCTTTGGTTTGACTGCAAGGCAAACAATCCTACATATAATAAATAGCACTTACGATTATGAAAATGATACAGATTAACAGGATAATCAAACTCTCAGTAGCTTTTACAGCCATTGCTGCTTCTGCTTTTGCAGTGAGTTGCTCAGAGTGGACCGAGCCGGAGAGCATTGATTTCGAGGAAGGAATTGTAGAGCCGTCACAGGAATATCTTGCCGCTCTGCGCGAATATAAGAAGTCGGATCACAAGATATCTATGCTTATGATTGAACTTCCGTCCAAACAGCCTGCAAACCGCAACCAGCACGTAGTTGCGATGCCTGACAGTGCAGACTATATCTGCGTAAGAAATGCGGTAAACGGCATCTATCCTGCTCTGGTACAAGAGATTTCGCAGGTTAGAAATGATAAGGGTACCGAAGTTCTCTGCGAAGTCAACTACACTACTGTTTTTGAGCAGTGGACTGCGATAGAGGATGCAAAAGAGAACGAGCCTGCAGGAACAGAAGAGGAGTATATAAAGTTCGTGTCAGAGAAAATTGCCGCCCAGCTTGAGTGCTGTGACCAATATGGATTCGGTGGCATCATGGTGACCATGGACAATGTTGATAATGAATTCTACACCAAAGGTCTGAGTAGCCTTTTGGAAGCAATCGAAACTTGGAGGACATTGCATTCAAGTCTTATGGTTATTTTGAAAGGTGATTTTATATCCTTGCCAGATGACAGTATTCTTGATTATTCGGAATATATAGTTATTCCTATGAAGGATGCTTATAGCCCATCGCTTTATACAGAAGCAGTAAAATTAGCTTTCTTAGGCTTTGATAAAGGCAAAGACAAGGTAATTATTGAGGTAGCAGTTCCAAATGACGATTTTCCTCAAAATGATGAGGGCAAGTTTAAGGAGTTCCAGCCTTTTTCAGCTGCGAAGTGGGTTAACGAACCTGACCCTGACTTTGGAAGAAAAGGTATCCTCATTTCCAATGTACAGCAGGACTACACGATAGCAGGTGCCTATCCTGTTTCGAGACGGGCTATTTCACTCCTTAATCCCTCAGTTGCTGAGTAATTTTCAAAAAGAAAAAGAATTATGAAACCGAATAGAATATCAAAAATATTGGCCGCTGCTGCTTTGACAATGGGATTTGTTTCCTGTCAAGGCGACAAGGAGGCCCATGACTTTGAGAATAAGGTATTCATCAATGCCACTACCTTTGCCACCAAGATGAACGTGGCGACAGACGAGGGAGTGGATCAGATGAAAGCCGAGTTTGCCCTGGGTATGGCTGATGCTGAGCAGTCAGATGTGGAAATTACAGTTGCACCAATGCTTGATGAGGCTCATCTCAGCAAATACTGCATGGCATACTACAATGACAATGCTGTCCTGCTGGACGCTAAAAACTTCTCAATCGAGAAAGAGTCCGTTGTGATATCAAAAGGTAATATCATCAGTCCAACTGTAGAAGTCGCATTCAAAGGACTTAAAAGTCTTGACTATTCAAAGGATTATATCCTTCCTGTAAGTATCGTATCCACCTCAGGACCGACTGTTCTCGAGAGCGCACGTACAATTTATTTTGTCATAAGGGAAGCAGCACTTATAAATGTTGTGGCTGACATTACTTCCAACCGTCTGTGGCCAGAGTGGAAAGAGTTTGATGAGGTAGCTGATATGGAGCAGTTTACCTTGGAAGCACTTGTAAAACCATCTGCATTTAACAACAAGGAGATTCACACCATCATGGGTATTGAGGATCATTTTCTCATTCGTGTAGGAGACAATGTCATCCCTAAGAATCAGTTGCAGATAGCAACTTGTAGATATGACGAGGAGAATAACACATGGTACAGGGCAAATGTAACTAATGCTTCTATGAAACTTAATGCAGATCAATGGTATCATATCGCAGTCTCATTTGACAAAGGCATGACCAAGGTTTATATCAATGGTAAGGAAAGGGGAAGTGCAGACTTTTCTGCAGGTAATATCAGACTGAATAAGGTAAACTTCAAGGTGCCACATTCTGACGAATCAGACGGAAAGCCTCGTTGCTTCTGGATTGGCTACTCGTATAATGACGAACGTCCATTCCTTGGCTCCATCGCTGAAGTTCGTGTGTGGAAGCGCGCACTCTCTGCTGAGGAAATCAATGCGCCGGGACACTTCTACAAGATTAATCTTAAAGACGAGACTGCAAAACAGGGACTTGTGGCATATTGGAAGTTTAACGACAACAAAGGAGACGTCGTAAAAGACCACTCCGGCTATAAAAACGATCTTAAAGCACAGACTTCAATAGTCTGGAGGGAAGTAGATCTCCCAGAAAAGGAAAAATAATACTATATATCATATCAATCATTATGAAACTAACAAAAATATTATCATTTGCGACAAGTCTTGCACTTGTCCCGTTTCTCTTCAACTCTTGTGAAGAGAAAACTACTGAGCCGGAGACACCGAAGGATGAGAAGATAACTCTCGAAGTTACCCCTTCTTCAACCATAACGTTCAAGGCCAAGCAAAACGAAGATGTGGTTCTCACTGTAAAAACCAATGCAGAAACCTGGGATTTCACTGCTCCTGACTGGGTGGTAGCTACCAAGGAGGAGAGTACTCTAAAAGTAAATGTAAAGGACAATACTACCAAGGAAGACAACATCGGTCGTATTGAGTTCACTGCTGGTACAGCAAAAAAAGTTGTTGTGGCTGTGATGCAGGAAGCTGCAGAAAATGACACTCCTCAAGTTCAGAAAGGAGAAGGTATGCTCGTTGACAAAGAGGGCAGGAATACAGTTTCATTTAAAGTTAAAAACCAGGAACCGACAGGAAAAGTCTCAATTGTAGTTCGCTTAGGAGAGGCAGCACAGGATGAATTGTCAGTTAAGGTGAAGCTCGACCCTGATTTTCTTGATGAGTACAATTACACAAACAATACAAAGTGCGTAAGTCTGCCTTCTGAGGCGGTTGACCTCGGAGCCGCTACACTTGTTGTTCCAAAGGGCGCAACAGAGTCTGCGCCTCTTGAAATAAATCTTAATCTTGCAAATCAGGAAGAAAGTACAAGATATCTTGCAACCATAGCTGTAGATGAGTCTTCTCTTCCGGAAGGTCTTGCTTTCCCGGTTGCAAATAAGAGGTACAATGTAGTTGTTATGAAAGAATTGGTTAAGAAGATACAGAATCTGGTTTATCTTGAGGTAAATAACACAAATCCTCTTAACCTTCTCGAGTACAGACTTGAAGATGGTACTCCGTTCTTTGATGCTGTAGTTATCCACGCAGCGAATATAAGGTTGAATGGGAATAGGGTAGTGCTTCATAAAAACCCGAATATCCAGGAACTCCTTGATAATTCTGAGACATATTTGCAGCCGCTTAGAAAGGCTGGTATGAAAGTCCTTTTGGGCCTCCTGCCAGACCATACCCCTGCTGGTCTTGTAAACCTTTCTGATAAAGGAGCGGAGATGTTTGCCGAGCAGGTTGCAGATGCAGTCAAGACTTATAAACTTGATGGAGTGAATCTCGATGAAGAATATAGAGAAGGAGATTCAAGCAGTGACCTCTTTAATAATCTTATGCCGAATGGTATGAGACTTATATATCAACTCAACAAAAAGATGAATGAAAAGTGCGATTGGCCGATATTCATCTCAGTATTTGATTTTAATTGGACTGGAAAATCAGGATATGGCGGAAAAACGCCGGCGGAGCTTGTTCAGCAGATTCATGCTAACTATACTTCTTCATCAGGGGCTGGTATTCCTGCAAAACCTTGGGATACAATGACAAATAAACAATGCTCTAATCTTTCAATCGAGTGCAATAAGCAGATTAACAAAGACCTTGCTGTGAGCCGTGCTGAAGAAGCAATTGCAGAAGGATATGGATGGTATATGTGGTATGCTTTCCACCCTCAGATTGGAGGCGGTCTCGGCAATAACGCAGTTATTTTCGATAATATTATAGATAAAGTTGCAAGGAAATTCTATAAAATAGGCCTTGAGAAACCTACAGGATATTATGAGAAAACTGCCGAGAATGGTGGATATAGTTCTGAGCGTAAAGAGCGTGTTGAATGGTAATCACTAAAACAAAATAAGCATGAAAAAATATTGGATGATGGCAGCTGCCGCCTTGATGACCTTGGCTGCATGCGAAGAAAAAGTAGAGCCGAATCCCGGAGACGGGGATACTACACAGCCTGAAGAGACTGTTGATGAGATAACAGTCACTCCGGAAAAGAAAACATTCACCCAGGAAGGTGGTTCACAGAAAGTAATGGTGACCAGCACCGGAGAGTGGACTCTCAAACTTGACGAGACTTCAGAGAAAGAGAGTGCGGCAGAATGGATTTCAGTAAAAGATGGAGTCGAGTCTGGAAAAGACGGTGACTTTGTGACATTTGAGGTAAAAGAAAACTATACAGGAAAGCAGCTTTCAGCAGTATATGTCTTTACTTGTGGTAAAGCAGAGGCTAAATTTACTGCTGTTTCTGAATCAGGAGAGCCGAATTTCCTGACATTGGCTTCAGAGGCTACTGTTGATTTAAAATATGACGCAGAAAATGTCAAAATAGAGCTTAATACGAACCTTAACTATAGAGCAGTGGAAGCAGCGGTTTCAGAGGAAGCTAATAGTTGGTGTTCACTGGCTTTCCCTCAGGAAGGGGAAGGTGATAAGGTAAACCTTATTTTTAAAATAGGTAAAAATGAGGGAGAGCAGCCAAGAAGCGCCGTTATAACTATTAAGGGTGAAAGAGTTGAGCCTGTCACTGTTACGATTTCCCAGAGAGCACAGACCAAGATTTCTACCGACAAGACTGAATATTCGTTCGAGCAGGATGGTGGTACGATAGATGTGAAAGTTATTTCAAACGTAGAGTATACTTTCGAAGTAACAGAAGGTGCAGGTTGGATCAAACATTCCCAGAAAGAAGTTGGCGTAGAAACACTGACAGCCGAAGCTTTCAAAGGAAAGAGGACAGGTAAAGTGACTGTCACAGAGAAGAATCCTTATCCTGGTGATGAGCCAGTTAAATTGGAGATTGTTGTTAGACAGGCAGCTGCATCACTTGTAACTAAGGCTATTGATCTGACCAATACTCGCATGAAACCAAATTGGGAAGATGGTAACCGTCCTGGAAAAGATTACAGAACAAAATCCCAATTTGAGAATTTTACTATTGAGTTATTGATGAGGGCAGATGAACTGACAAAGACAATGTCAGCAGTATTCGGTAATAAATATTGGCTTGTCATGTTCGGTGATAATAACATGGATGATGGTGTAGAATATAAATCTAACCAACTTCAAATTTCAGGTGGTCAGGTTTGTGCTACTCAGCACGGAGAAGGGCAAGATATTGAATACTGGAGTAAGGATGTGATTACAAATGACAAATTGGTATTAGATTCTAATAAGTGGTATCATCTTGCCGTTACTTTGGAGAAACTTGAAAGCGCCATACACGGAGGTAGGTCTCTTATAAAAATATATGTTGACGGTAATTTGATTCATAGTGGTATATCATATAATAATCCGTTCAACTTTTATCAAGCTGATTTTGGAACTTTCTACTTTGGATATGCTGAAACTACCAATCCTAAGCTAAGCCACTTTAAGGGAAAATTGGCAGAACTTCGCCTTTGGGAAAAAGCGCTCACATCTGAAGAACTCAAAGCTAAAAATCATTTCTATCAGGTAGATCCTAAGTCATCGGGACTTGTTGCATACTGGAAGTTTAATGAAGCGAAGATGATGGATGCGGAAATGGCCATGCAGTATTGTATTCCAGATGAAACAGGAAATGGTTTCAATATGATTTGTGAAACTTTAAGTGGAAGTAGTTATTCTTCAAAGGTTGCTCCAAAACTTGCAGATGTTAATCTTCCTGAATAGTTTAAATTTTGATTGACGAAGGTCGGTTCTTCGGGACCGGCCTTTTTTATATTTTGAAAATCAGAAATTATTTTTAATGTTTGAAAAATTTTTAAACAGCTTCTTACTAAAGTAATTGAATTTTATGAAAAGATTTTGGATTTTAATGGCTGCTGCCGCTCTAATGGCTGTTTCATGTTCTGAAACAGAACCTGATGGCAACGGTGGAAATGGCGGAAACGGTGACAATGGGGATCATACCCCTGTAGAGCCTGCCAAGGTGGAATTTAAGATTGAGGGATCTGTGTTGGCTTTCCGTTCACCATCCATTGATGAAAACGGCGCGGGCAATTTCAGCGATGGTGACAAGAATACTGTATTTTTCAGTGATGGGAAAAGCTCGATAAAGACTGCTATGCAATATACTTATGGCAGTACTTGCCTCTGGGATGACCTCGGTCTGGCCACTAAGGAAGAGGTGACGGTAACTGCTTGCTGGCCTGAACTTTCAGCATCCGATAAGGATGGGCTTATGTCTGAGGCTGCTTCTTTCGTATGGAATGCTTCGACAGGTAATGGAAAGACAGACCTTTTGCTTGCTGCTCCTGCAAAGGCGGTGGCAGATGAGACTGAGAATATCAAACTCTCGTTTTCTCATAAACTCCACAAGTTTGTAGTAGAACTGTCTGTTGCTCAGGGTGAGGAAATTACTCCTGAGGAGCTTGCTAAAGCTGAAATCAGGCTTTCAAGTGTGCTCCCGGAGATTCCTGTGACTTTGGCGATGTCTTCTTTGGGCGATGCCAAAGGTACACCGGCAGAATTTTCAGAGACTGGGGCTAAGGCCTGGTTCATCATTCCACCTCAGCCGGCAGGCGAGATGACAGTTACTGTAGCTTTTGCGGGCAAGACATTCACTACTAAGGTGTCAGAGTGTAATGTGGATGGGAAACCTTTTGAAAGTCTCGAAAGTGGCAAGACTTTCACCCTGAAAGTTGCTGTAAGCAAGGAAAAACCGTTTACCATTGTAGGACAGGCTATCAGTGGCTGGGAGTCACAGGGGAGCGCCGATGGTTCAATTGAGCTCTAAACTGTCTCATATTATAAGTGAAATTATTATAACGTATTGTTGATGAATAGATTATACAACATAGTATTAGCGTCTTTGGTTGCTCTCGGCGGCCTTTGGTCCTGTGCGGTAGAGGATATGCCTATGGAAGAGGTCAAAGGCGGCATTGATAGTGACATTATCAATATTTCCACACAGATTACTGACTGTTCCGACCCGCTTGTGAAAAATCCACAGTTGGGAGAGGATGGCAGCGGAAACTTCTCAAAAAGGGATAGGATCTCCCTTTTCATTACTCCTGAGGGCGGTCAGTCTGCTATCAGTAGTGTTTTGACGCTCGGTTCTGAAGGTTGGACTCCTCAGCTGAAGTGGTCTGAGATTGGGGCGACAATGGCTGATTTCAATGCTTTCTACCCAGTGATTAACGGTGCGGAGGGTGAGTATATGCACTCTATTTCTGAAAATCAGAGTGATGCTACTGAATATCGTGTGTCGGATTTGCTATCTGCTCACGTTACTGCTTCCAAGGGTGAGCCTGTCAACTTGAATTTTACCCATCTTATGAGTAGGGTGAAGGTGGTGCTTTCTGCTGCAGGGGAGACTACTCCGGAGGATTTGGCTTCTGCTGTCGTGCGCGTGAAGTCGAGTGCTGCTGTTACTGTCGATTTGATTGATTTGACTTTGGGTCAGGCATCTGAAAATCAGGTGAATGTAGTGGCTATGCGTTCCGGAGATGTTTTCCGTGCTGTTGTCGCTCCTCAGGAACTTACTAAGGAGTGGAAAGAGACTTCTTGGATTGAAGTGGAAGTCGGAGGTAAGACTTACGACTTCCAGGCTCCTTCAACTTTGGGCTCTCAGTCTTTCACAAGGCTTGAGCCTGGCAAGGAGGTTACTATCAATCTGACATTGAACCGTAAGCCAGTAGTGCCGGAACCCGAGCCAGAGCCTCAGCCTGAGGATTTCGCCGGTAAGACTGTGTGGGTGAAGGGATTGAAGAATATTCCGGATCCGAGCACATGGAAGAAGATTGAGACTGTTCCTGCTCCAAGGTATGGCCTGAAGTGGGATGCTTCATACGGCTGGTATGATTGTAAGAAGATTTATCCTAACGGTAAGAGCTATGGTCCTGTTCAGGAAGGTCTTTCAGGTGGAGATGATAAGAATCTCTGCTGGGCAGCTACTGCTGCAAACATGATTTACTGGTGGCTGGATACCAATAAGGATTATATCGAAAGGTATGGAAAATATACCGGTCCTAAGAATTATGGTTCTGACAGCGATGCTGGAGACAAAGAATGGCAGAAGCATTTTCATGCCGGAATATTTGATTTCTTTAAGGATAATTTTGGGAATGACGGCTATGATGTAAATGGTGTTCTCAACTGGTTCTTTACAGGAAGAGGTGCAAATGATCTTGGAGTCAGCGCTTCAAAAGCATCTTTCTTCAAGGATATTCTTGGCTCCGGTGCGATTGCTTCTGAACTATACGGAGTAGATGGGGGACGATTTACGCAAGTTGTCAAGGATGCCCTTGCTGCCGGAAAGGTTATCGGCTTTAATCATACTTTCCCTAATAGAACTCTTCATGCGATTAACCTTTGGGGTGCTACTTTCGATGAGTCCGGTGAGATAACTCATATCTATGTGACTGACAGTAATAACGGTCAATATGCCGGCCCAAGTCAGTTTGAGGGTGAAATCCTTACTCGTGCAGGTCTTGAGAAGCGTGCTGTTAAGGTCATTGATGGTGATACTTGTATGGAGAGTAGTTCTCCTGGTAAATTCTCACTTCCTATCGTGAATGTCTATACGATAGATCCGATGAAGGATAAGTGGGAAGCATACTTCCGAACTCATTAATAGAAGGAGCCGACCCTTTTG
>URDD01000053.1 GCA_900546395.1 uncultured Bacteroidales bacterium
ACTCCAGAGCATGGCCGGCCGCGGCCTTGTGAGCGGCTCCCTGACGACAACGTCGGAAGGGTGGATGAAGCGAAGCGAAACTCTGGAAGAACCTTCCGACTGCGACTTCATAAGATTATAAAATGACAGAACCGACCCTTTTGGGTCGGCTCCTCCTTATTTCAACGCTTTCTTAGAAAAAATCGCGAAACACTAAGTTTCACTAAACTTGACAAAAACAATTTGCCGGGTTTACTCCATAATAAAGTTCATTTTAAGGTATAGCCTATCTCCCGCTGCTTCTTTCACGCACATCACTGTTGCCGTGTGCCTTCTTTGCATAGAAGTTGGACACACCGAAGTTATAGGCAAATGTTAGTGTTACCGTACTGAAATTACTGTGTTTGGTATATTCGTAATTCACACCGCTTATTCTTGATGTCATCGTAAAATCGTTGTTGAGTATATTCCTTGCACTGAGAGACAATGTGATTTTTTTATTTATCGACTTGCTTATCGCAGCATCCAGTCCATATCTATGTGAATACCTCTGTGTAGGGGAGAGACTGGGCGACCTATAGTGTCCGCTGACGCCTATTGCCCAAGACTTAGGCAGATAAAGATTGAGGTTGGCAAAAAGATATGCATTGAATGTATCAGTGTTGCCATAATCCTTACTGATATAGCCGGTATAGTCAAATATTCCGGTCAGACGCGCATATAGCCATTTCTTTACAAGCCAAAATTTAGTATTCGCATAAAGTTCCGCTTTCCTTGAAGAACCTACATTGTCTTCCGTCACTATAAGGTTTCCGTTTTCTTCCTTATATGATGTGTCATATATGTCTTTGGTCCAGATATATGACAGCGACAGGGTATGGCTGCTGTTAATAGTATGTGTCAAAGAAAGACTGTTCTCAAACTCCGGTTTCAGGTAAATGGCTCCCTGCGAAAACTTCCAGTCTCCGCTTCTATATGTGGCAGGATCGTATGAAAGCATGGTAGGTCTGTCAATATAACGCTCATAACTCAATGATGTATAATGCTTTCCATTAGGATAAAAGTATGAAAGTGATGCTGTAGGGAAAAAGCTGTTATGCCTGTCAGAATTTCCCACTCTATCATTTATGTTTTCTGAATACTTCCACGTAATATCGGAACTTTCGTAACGAAGTCCAAGTTCAAGGTCGAGGGATTCGTCCAAAAACGAAGAATAAAAATCTACGTAAGCTCCGTAAATCGCTTCATTGTAATCAAATCGGCTTGACACATTTGCCTGACTGAAATCCTCGCCCGCATCCATTCCCAAATAAAAAAGTCCTCCGCCCAGTGTCGAAATCTCATCCTTGAATACATATTCTCCATCCAGTTTTACGGAATATGTATTCTTGTCAGTGCCCGAAGTGTTTTTTTCATAATCAGAGCTGCTTTCATATATATTGGTGTATTTGTCTTTGCTGTACATATAGTCCCCGGCAAATGAAATATTCGACCCTCTGTCTCCTATATTCCAGTCGTATGTAAGCGTCGCATTTCCTGTACCCAAGGTTATCTCATCGTTTGTCGTATATGAAGAACTCGTTGCCCCTCCTCTTTCAAAAGGCTTGAAGAAGCCATTCAAGGCAAGGCCTAAGGAGTGTCGCTTTGATATGTCATATATAAGGCTCTGATCCAGCATCATTGACATAAAGGTCCTGTCTGATTTGCTCCATTCCTCCCGATTCTCATAAATCTGTCTGGAGTTTGTATTCTCATTTTGCATATAGTGGAAGCTCGCAAATGTATAGGAAGAAAGTTTTCCGTTCGTATAGTTAAGCATGAACGGAATATCTGTCGTTATTGCCCCGTCATAGGTATTTACAGAAACCGGGACCGAAAGAGTTCCGGAGAGCCTCTTGTTGTCTGATTTGCTCATCCTTATACGTATCACACCTCCCTTATGACCGGCCTCATATTTGGCTCCTTTTCTGGTCACAATCTGTATTGACTGCACATCTTCAGCCTTCAGACTGGCAACATAGCTGTAGAGCTGATCATTAGGAAGCTTAAGTTCCCTGTCATTTATATATACTTTTGAGAGTCCCTGACCATATATGTGCAAACCGTTAATTCCCGGGAGAGTATTCAGGAACTGCAGAGCATTCTTGCCTTTTGCATCCGGATTTCCCTTGACATCCACAAGCATATCAGTACCTCTCATCTTGATGAAACTGCTGGTTACTACCGCTTCCTGAATGGTTTCCTTTTTTTCTGCCAGAATGATGCTTCCAAGGTCAACAGGTGTGGAAATGCCGGACAACACGACTGTATATGACTCATACAGAAGATGTGAAATCTCTACGGCAAGACTATCACAGCAGTTTACTGCAACAGTGAATTTTCCGGTAGAATCAGTAACCGTAGCTCCGGCAACACCGCCGACACCGGTGGCGACAATGACAGCCCCTTCAATCTCAGCATCGGCAGCGGTCGTAACTCTTCCGATGATTTCAACTTTCTTATCAGTATTTGTGTCCTGCGCATATATGCTAATACACAAAAAAGATACAACAATGGTAATGACCGTTCTTATCATAATATCACATTTAAGGAGATTAACATTTATATAAGATTACCCTTCCGGAATAAATACTATATCCCGGCTGATTAAAGAAAAAAAATGATGATGTTTCGGTGTCTTAAAATATATAGAATAGCCCCCCCCAGTCCATTGTCAAAAATTCTGGAGAGGACTGCATATAAGCATCCATCTGACGATAGTAAGGAAAAGCTGCCATAGGCTAATAATTTGCCTGTAAATTTAGCAAACTTTTGTTCTATTCCTAATATTTCAACATAAAATTCCTGTACTCGGCTGACGGTATCTACAGGCGGGATTCTTCATCCAGTTTCCCGACATTGCGGCGGCTCTGCTGGGATGCGGTTCCGAACCTCCAGGCAAAACCTATACGGAAGCCTCTCGTTGACATTTTCTGACTAAGGGAATAGGTCACTTTACCATTGTTCTTTATAAGCATATCCGTAGATCCGGTGTCAAGTATATCATTAAGATACAATGATATAGTTCCCTTCCCGTCCCAAATGGTCTTGATAAGGCTCATATTGAGGATTCCCATTGCCTTCATATCGAAATAACCCATTGACATAGGTGTCATAACCCAGCCGTCAGCACCTAACTTGAAATTTTTCGGAAGGAAGAATGTCGTGGCGAGATAGGCATTGAAAGAGTGCCCGCTGTTGTTGAAAGATCCGCCGAAAGCATCTGTAGCAGCGGACTTGTGAGCGGCTCCCTGACGACAACGTCGGAAGGGTGGATGAAGCGAAGCGGAACTCTGGAAGAACCTTCCGACGGCGACTTCGCAATCCTTTAAAACAACGAAAGCCGACCCTTTTGGGTCGGCTCCCCCCCCTATTTAGAATACTCACATCTGACAGCAGCTCCGTGAGCCCTGTACATACCGTGACCTGCATCAACATATGTTCCATTCAACAAATAGAAACAACCTGCGTTGAAACCACATAATTTTGTAGTCTGCTTCCAATATATTCCCTGTCCTCCACCGACTCTATCATCAGTTGGCTCCTCATATATATATCCAAGTCTTCCTGCATCCTTATCACCCCATCTGGTACCACACAACGGCCACCAAAATATCTCCCCCGACTTTGTAGTATGAGTTTTACCGCCATCTCCGTTGTCAAAAGACCATGCATCGTCGCGAGGAGTTCTATATCCGGCAGGACAAGGATCATAGTTTGTCTTTGAATCCGTTTTTTCATCGCTCCACAAATAATCATTGCGGACATACATCCAGTCCTTCCTGACATCTTCATTATTATCAATATACATGTCGTCTGTAGTATAGATGAATGTCATCGGATGCATAATGGCATACTCCATAGTTCCTACTTGCGCATCACAAAGTTCTGTATTCCACGACAGATTCAAATCATTATTAACTAAAGTTTCTTCTGCCGCTCTTGCAAAAACCGCATCTCCAACCGCCTCATTTGTAGCTCCGCCAAAGAACGGATCCTTACGCCCCCACTGGTACTTCAAACCAAATGTAAGATGACCGTCAGACTTGTTCGCACTTGTAGCTCCAAGATTTCTATCCATAAAAACAGTACCGTTATCCAACTGCTGATGGGCCGGAGTATCTGTCATCCATATATGCCAACTCCATACAATACTCCCGGTGCCATCCAAAGCAACAATCAAGGCATTACCTTCATCTCCTTTGGCAGAGAAACGAATTACACCGTCACTATAGCTTACTCCCGAAATCAGACTTCCAGAAGACTTCCCCTTAGAAGACCATGCCCAGTCTGCTGTTGCAATTCCTTCTATTTCAGAACCGTCAACATATTTGGTTTCAAACTTATAATCTCCTTCCTCTGATACTATAAAGCAGTTTGACCAAGCGGCGCCTGTCGTAAGATCAGAAGCATTATCAAAAACCGGAGTCTCTGTTTTGCTGCAAGACAATGCAATATATAATACAGATATTGAAAACAAGACTGAAATGAAATACTTATTTTCCATGACATCATAAGTTTTATTATTTGACATCGATTCCATCTACTGCTCCTTCATACGTAGCAATAAACCGCTGCGCATCAGCCCCTGAAAACATCACGTCAAGAGTCATCTTATATTGTTTTCCTACAATTTCAACATCCAGTTTTCCTGATGCAAATTTAAACTGGTCATTGTCTCTCTGGACATAACTATAGTCAGAGTTTAGCGAACCATCTGCAGTGGCGGCACTCACTGTATAAGTACCTGCACCAAGATAATGTGTCTCCTTGCAACTATCATCATATATATCAAGGCTTATTTCGTAATCTACGCCATCTACAAGACCGCGAAGCGTTATACCTACATTGTTTGAAGTACCATAGATTTTCCCTGAAGCTCGCTCCATTACGACAGGATCTGGAAGAGGCTCTGCCAATGTAGCCATTTCTATAGACGAAGATGCAGTCTGACCGTCACTTCCTGACACAGCTGCAATTATATGGTATTTCGTTTCAAATATAAGGTTTTCAACAGTCGCCTTTACATCCTCTAAGACATTCACGCTTTTTCCATCTGAGAGTACTTCTTCAGAAGTCGGAATCACTTCTCCGTCTTTCACTACAGAATAAGCGCACTCCAATGCATTTTTTGTCTTCACTGTAAAAGTCAAAGAAGAAGGAGTTGCCTCTCCTTTCTCTATCATAACCTCAGGACCAGGAGTAATAGCTAATTCTTTACATCCCACAGCACATGTCAATAGTGCAAGACTTATTGACACAAAAAAAACAATTTTTTCCATTGCATTAATGTGTTAAGGTTAATATTTTAAAGTAAAAAAACACTGTATGTGTTACGGACGCGTATTTCTTCCTTGACAAAAGGAAAGTAAAAACCAAAAGGACTACTGGAGTGAAACGACTGTCACTTCTATACCCAGTTCTGTAAGATTTTCAAGATATGACTGAGGAATCTTGTCATCGGTTATTATCTGATCCACCTTATCAACGTTGCAGATTTTGCTGAAACCTCTTTTCCCGAACTTGGAACTGTCAACAAGCAAGACTGTTTTCTGAGCCGTATCCATCATCATACGGTTAAGGTTTGCTTCCATCATATTGGTAGTGGTGACTCCGAATTCCAAATCGACGCCATCTGCTCCCATAAACAACTTGCTGCAATTGAAATAACTGAGCATATTTTCTGCAAACGGGCCTACTACAGACACAGAACTCTCCCTGACCATACCACCAAGCTGGACGACATCAATGTACTTGTTCTGTGACAAGATTGAAGACACTGAAACAGATGCTGTTATAACCGTAAGATTCCTCGCCGAGACCATTTCCTTGGCAGCATACAATATTGTGGTACCGGATGCCATAAGTATGGAGTCCGTCTCTTCAAGCATAGAAGCGGCCTGTCTTCCTATGGACCTCTTCTCCGCAACTGCCTGTTTCTCTTTTTCGTTTATATGCCTGTCACCTATATATGGACTGATAGGTATAGCCCTTCCATGAGTGCGGTAAAGTTTGTTCTGGGCTTCAAGAGAAGTCAGGTCTTTTCTTATTGTCACCTCTGAAACATTCAGTCTTTCAGAAAGATCTGTAACAGATACACTTCCCTGAATATGCAATATTTCCAATATTTCTCTGTGTCTTTCTGACATTGAAGACAGCACATCCTGATTATCTTTCTTTATGGACATATATCCCCGTTTTTAAGGTTACTCTGCGAATTTAATTATTTTTCCTGAAATTCAAAACCTCCTTTTCATTCTTAAAGAAGACAGGACTGATCCTGCAAGAGCAAGAAATCCGGAAAGAGACATAGCTCTAAGGGGAGCTGTACCGTCAGCAGAAAAACTGAAAAGCAAAGCTGCCAAAGCAGCTCCGGCCGTCTGACCGACAAGTCTTGCAGAAGCCAGCATTCCTCCTGCACTGCCAGTCCTGTGAGGAGGAGCCGAAGACAGAAGAATGTGATTGTTCGGAGACTGGAAAAGTCCGAATCCGGTACCGAACAGCATCATCCTCCATACAAATTCCAACGGACGCACATCATCAGGTATAAGGCAAAAACTGAAACATGCAATACTCATAAGACCGATACCTATGCCTCCGAGAAGTCCAGGATGTACTTTCCCTATCATCCAGCCAGCCATAGGAGCGACAAACATTATAGCCACGGGAGACGCTGTCATCAACAAACCTGTAACAATAGTATCATAGCCATAAGTATGCATCAGCATAAACGGCATAGAAATAAAGACCAGCTGCTGGCAGGTGAAGGAAATAATACTTGTACCCACTGACATTGAAAACACCGGAATCCTCAGCAGGTCAAAAGGAAGCATAGGGAACTGTCGGCCTTTCTGCGACCGCACATACGCTGCTGCCACAATAGTGAAGACTACTGCAACTACAGCTACCATATGCCAGTCTGCCCCGTGTGAATATGCCTCCAGACATCCTATCATAAGTCCGAACGTAGCAGCATTCAGGCAGGCATCCTTCCAGTTGAACCGCCGGCCAGTGACCCGGGTAGGATTGTCCGGAAGATATTTCCGGGCCAGGACCCAAGTCAATATACCAAGCGGGACATTTATTGCGAAAAGCCATTCCCAAGTAGCCACGGAAAGAATCCCGGCAGCGACCGACGGTCCCGTAACAGAGGCTATGGCCACTACAGTAGCGTTCAGCCCGACACCTTTTCCAAGATGACGTCTGGGATAGATTATCTTGACAAGAGATGTATTGACACTCATTATCATTGCAGAGCCTATTCCCTGAAATACACGCGCAGCGACAAGTGCATGAAAACCTGATGCAAGAGCACAGAAAAGTGATCCTGCAGTAAACAGAAGCACACCGATATTATATACTTTCTTGTAGCCTGCAAGCTCTCCCAATGTGGAAAACGGAAGCAGGAGCATCATGATAACCAGCTGGAAAGCATTGACTATCCAGATAGAATCTGCAGGAGAGACATCAAGTTCCTCCGCTATGGCAGGCAATGCCACATTGCATATTGTTCCGTCCAGAACAGACAGGAACAGGCCGCAGAAAGTTGCAGCCACTGCATAATAAATTTTGGGACGGTGCAGACCGTCCCAATTCAAGTCCCCGACCAGTTCCGGAGATTCCTGGTTTTCTTCTTTTATTTCCCTTTCACTCAGCACGGCGCTCTATCTTTCAGATATTTTCAGGTTACCTACATATTGTCCCCAACATCCGTCAGTAACTATAGTGACAGGCTTTCCGTCGAGATCCTTTACCTCATGCAAAGAAGTAAGGAAAGTATGAGAATGTCCGCCTACAATCAAATCCACATTCCTGGTCTGTGCAGCAAGCTCCTGGTCTGTATATGACTCTGCAGTAAATCCGAGATGAGTAAGGCAGATGACCAGGTCGCATTTCTTTTCATTCTTAAGATAAGCAGCATATTTATTAGCCACCTCAGCAGGCTCGAGATACTTTATACGCTCAGCGATATCCCTGTCCACCACCCTTGTCAGGTCCGTAAGCAGACCTATTATACCTATTTTGAGCCCTCCTCTGCGGACTATTACATAAGGTCTGACCAGGTCAGACAGAGAACATCCTGTAAATTCATAATTTGCACAAACTGCCGGACAATCCAGGTTTGCAAGCCTTCTGGAAAGCTCCTCTATTCCATTGTCAAACTCATGGTTTCCCAAGCAGACTGCATCATATTTCATGGCATTGATAATATCGATTTCAACATCCCCTTTCAGAATAGTGAAATAAGGAGAACCCTGGCTGAAATCTCCGGCATCCAGCAGAAGGACATTCTTCCTGCCGTCTGCCGCCCTGACGCTGTCAATATATGCAGCTCTCTCTATCACACCTCCAGTTCCGGTATTAGCTCCGGAACGCAGAGGATCTATATGACTGTGAGTATCATTGGTATGAAGTATTGTCAGATTCTGAGCCTGCGCGGCTATGGCGAGGCACAGAACAGATATGACTAATATTGTCTTTTTCATTGTCAGAATAATTTTGGTTTCAGAAATCATCAGATTACCTGATCTGCACACGGCCGTCAGCCTTATATACTACAGGCCTTCCCGCAGCAGTCTCTCCTTCGATATAAGCCATTATCACATCATAGATATCGGCTTCAGGGAACTCCAGAATCTCAATGGCATTGCGCGCAAGAAAAAGGTCATCACCGCCGTTAAGAAGAAAACTTATAGTAGCAAGTCCATAAACCTTTTCATCATCAATAGGCTTTCCCCCTATCTCGGCCGATACCAGTCTGCCGTTTTCAGCCACTACCCTGACTCCGCCCAGGACCTGGAAGCGTCCTGCGGCCATCGACTCAAGGAATGCCCTTATGTCTTTCCCTTTCAATGACACATAAACTATAGTATTCTTGAACGGGAACATAGACATAATATCGTCCTCAAGTATCTCACCCTTAGGCATATCCACCCTTATACCTCCGAAATTCGCCACTCCTATGTCAACCTTTCTGCCGGAAGCCTTCTCGGTAGCAGCCATAACAGTATCGATAAACAGGTTTGACAGAGCGCATTCAGGATAGCTCCTGACCATAGCCTCCGGCGAATATCCCACGACTCTCTTTACAGGTGCCATTGCAGGCTGGGCTGCAAAAACGATTTCAGCCACGTCTGACACTGTGCCCTCTTTGAAAGTTTTCCCGGAAGGAGAATGATATGCTTTGCCATTTACAGTTCCCAAAGCTTTTTCCCAATTTTCTGCCGACGGACTTGTAACCCCTGTACGGGAACCGTCAATCCTTGACCTTGACCAAGTGTAGGAAAACGCCTTTTTATTATCTTTTCCAGCTTTGTCTTCAGTCTTAACCTGCGCATGCACTGCAAGTGAAGCCAACAATGCAAAAGAAGCTGCAATAATTCTGATCTTATTCATTTTCTCTCAAGTTTCGTAAGCAGTCTAACTCTCTACTTTTGTTTCAACCATTTGTACAAATCCTTGAACGACGTCTTCTTTCCGAACATAAGAATACCAATCTTGTAGATTTTTGCAGAAAGATATGCCATAATAAGGAAAGTGAGTACCAGCAGGACTATAGAAAGCCCTATCTCCCAGGCCGGCACACCGAACGGAATCCTCGCAAGCATGACTATCGGAGACGTGAACGGAATCATAGAGCCCCAGAAAACCACCTGACTGTCAGGAGACTTGAATGCATAGAACGCAATAAAGAATGCAAGGAGCAAAGGAATCGTCACAGGCATCTGGAGTTGTTGGGTATCGGCCTCATTTTCCACAGCCGAGCCGATTGCTGCAAAAAGTGATGCATACAGCAGATATCCCAGTACGAAATACACTATGAAAGAAATCAGAATCAAAGGATAATTGATATCCTTCAATGTTGAGATGACAGCAGCAAGTTCGCTGTCACCGGACGGTACAGACACCTGCATATTCATACCTGCCGCATCCATCATTTCAGGACTTACACCAAGTCCTTCTGTCATCTGCGTCATCTGCTCGGTCTGCATGGTTGCAGTCTGAGTGAGAGCGTCAAATCCTATGAATGAACTTAATCCGACCACAAGCACGACAGTAAGCACTACCCACAGGAAGAACTGTGTAAGAGCCACACACGCCACACCTATAATCTTTCCGAACATCAGCTCGACAGCCTTTACCGAAGACACAAGCACCTCGACCACCCTGCTCGATTTCTCCTCTATCACACTCTGCATCACCATTCCCGAAAACATTGCTATGAATATGTATATTATCATTGAAAGCACTAAAGAGATACCCATATACACTTCAGATGAAGATATTTTTTCTTCACCGGACTCTCCGAGAGTAAAGGTAGAGACCGATACGTCGGACTTCACATCCTCCATAATCTGCTTAAGGCCGGAAATCTTATATGTCTCAAGCCTGTAATCCTCCACTGCATCATTGACGCGGCCTCTGATAGCCTCTTTCATATCCACACTCATCGGCTTGAGCGAATATGCAGAAACAGTGACGGTCCTGCCTGCCGAGTCCAAAGGTGAAACCACCACGACCGCATCCATTCCGAGGGCCTCGCAATTTGCCTTTACAGAATCAGCAGGTTCAGATGAAAAATCCTTATATGCAGTTTCTTCCGAACTTACCATAAAAGGCATCACAATGCCGGACTGATCCACTACTGCCACCTGTTTGCCCTTGTCTTTTGTGGCAAACATTATAATACTCGGCAGAACGCACATTGCCGCGAAAAATACCGGAGCAAGAAAAGTTGTCAGCAGGAAAGATTTCTTCTTCACCCTTGTAAGATACTCCCTGCCGATAATGACATTTATAATTCTGAAATTCATGATTTATTCCCCCTCAGTTACCAGTTTGATGAAAATATCGTTCATTCTCGGTACAAGTTCCTTGAATGAGTTAACGGCTAATGATCTGGAAATTACCCTGTCGAGTACTTCATTTCCTGTCACGCCCTGCTCAATGGCTAAAACCGCTGTATGCCGTCCCGAATCATCTCGGTCAGAAAGCACTCTGAAAACACCGTTTTCAGACTCCAGAACATTTTCCGAAGTGTATATCAGCTCTACATTGTTGTTACCATACCTGTGCCTTATCTCATCCACACGGCCTGATATCACAAGTCTGGATTTGTTGATAAGAGCAATATTGTCGCAAAGTTCCTCCACTGACTCCATATTGTGGGTGGAAAGTACTACTGTAGCGCCGTTTTCCTTAAGTTTCAGAATTTCGTTCCTTATGAGCTGGGTATTCACAGGATCGAATCCGGAAAAAGGCTCGTCTAAAATAAGAAGCGAAGGCCTGTGCACGACTGTGGTAATGAACTGCACCTTCTGCGCCATTCCTTTCGAGAGTTCCTCGACTTTCTTGTTCCACCAGCTTTCTATTCCGAATTTCACAAACCATTTTTTAAGTTCTCCGGCTGCCTCGGAAGCACTCATACCTTTCAGCTGGGCCAGATACATCGCCTGATCTCCCACTTTCATCTTACGGTACAGTCCCCTTTCTTCCGGAAGATATCCTATGCGCTCCACATCCCTCTGAGTTATAGGCTTCCCGTCAAACAGGATAGTACCCGAACTTGGAATGGTAATTCTGTTTATAATTCTTATAAGCGTAGTCTTTCCTGCTCCGTTTGGTCCTAAAAGTCCGAAAATCTGACCTTTGGGAATATCAACGGACACGTGGTCAAGCGCCACTTTCTCTCCGAAAGTCTTGACCACATCTTTACATTGAATCAGGTTGTCCATTTTATATATATGATTATTGTTAATTCAGTATTCTTGAGACAAGTTCCACCAACAACTGGTCGGGAGACGCCTCCCCTGCATCTCCGCCCTTGCCTTTGAAATCAAATTCCTTTAAAAGGGAAATCACTGACATACACTTCTTGAGAGGATAATTCGACACGGCCCTGTCATACTCGCTGAAAAAATATGGATTCACTCCCAACACCTTGGCTTTCTGACTGTTGTCCGGACGCGGGTTCTGCATAAGCAGAGCCTCGTATTTCAATATTCTGTAGAAATGGGTAAAAAGCGCGCTTACAGCCATTGGCATTGCAAATTTAGGAGACGCTCCTATATAGGCCGCTATCTTGAGAGCTTTTGACGCATTCCTGAAAGAAAGCTCCTTTGTAAGTTCGAAAATACTGTACTGCCTGCTTGCCCCGACATTCTTTTCTATATCTGCAGCAGAGACAGAAACCGCACCTTCAGGAAGATTTTTCAGGAGTTTATCGGTCTCGACAGCGATTTTGGAAAGGTCAGTACCTGCATATTCAGCCAGGAGCGCAGCAGCATCAGGAGCAATCTGAAGCCCCCTCCCCGAATAATAGGCGGAAATCCAGCGCGACATTTCATAATCCCTGACAGCATCGGACTCAACGACCACACCGGTTTTTGAAACTGATTTATAGAGTGACTTCCTTTTGTCTGCCGAAGCCCCATGCATACAGATTACAAGGACCGTAGAATCAAGCGGTTTTGCACAATAGACTGCCAGACTCTCAAGAGACTTCATCATCTGCGCCTCCTTCACCACCACCAACTGTCTTTCTGCAAACATCGGATACCGCATAGCTACCGTCATCACTGTATCAGCATCAGTATCAGAACCATAACAAATAGTCTGGTTGAAATCCCGTTCACTCTCGTCAAGTGCGTTATCTATAATGGCTTCGCAGATCATGTCAGGATAAAAGGACTCCTCGCCCATAAGAAGATAGACAGGTTTGAAAATCTTCCTGCGGGCATCTGCCACAAGACTGCGGCACAGTGCATCCGTATCTGCAAAACCTTTGGCCATAAAGCTTTTATATAAATTCTTCCCTGTCTCTTATATCCTTTATCCTCAACTGTACATTTACAATACCACGATAATAGTTTTCAACTATGGAATAACAGATATCGACAGGATTTCCTGCCTTTATATGGTCGAAATGTCCGGCCTTGTTGAAGGCTATGGCAGAAATATGATGGTACGGCTGGGACTCCTGTATAAGTTCAAGCTTAAGATGTCCTGCGTCCGCCCCGACCTTACGGCCATTGCCGTTGTCATAGACATTTTCAGTCATGAAAACAGGGGCATTGTTGCCCGGCCCGAAAGGCTGGAACTGCTTCAATATCCTGAAAAACTTAGGTGTAATCTGCTCGAAATCAAGCTTGGCATCGACTGTTATCACAGGGACTGTCATATCAGTGGTTATCTTGTTTCCGATAAACTTCTCTATACGTTCACAAAATTCAGGAAGTCTCTCCTCCTTCATGGTAAGACCGGCGGCATAGAGATGCCCACCGAAATTGTCCAGCAAATCTGCACAGCTCTCTATTGCATCATAAAGGTCAAAACCCTGAACACTTCTGGCAGAACCTGTAACAAGGCCGTTCGACTTTGTCAGCACAATCGTAGGACGGTAAAACGCTTCCACAAGTCTTGAAGCTACAATACCGACCACTCCTTTATGCCAGTCAGGATTATATACTATAGTCGCATTGCAGGCAGACAGGCAATTCCCGCTTTTCACCATCTCAAGGGCTTCGTGCGTAATGCGTCTGTCAATATCCTTACGCTCATTGTTATGCTCATTGATTTCGCATCCTATTCTGGATGCCGTCTCCTCGTCAGTAGCCGTCAGCAGCTCTACCGCCATACGGCCTGACTCCATACGGCCTGCGGCATTGATTCTCGGACCGATCTTGAAAACTATATCGTCAATGGAAATATGAGAAGGGTCCAGACCGGAGAGCCTTATCATGGACAGAAGTCCCATACGCGGACTCTCGTTTATCTGCTTCAGTCCGAAATGCGCCAGTATCCTGTTTTCCCCTATCACGGAAACCAAATCGGAAGCAATACTTACTACCAGAAGGTCAAGAAGCGGAATCAACGTCTCAAATGGTATTCCACACCTGAGAGAATATGCCTGTACAAGCTTGAAGCCCACTCCGCATCCTGACAAGTCATCGAAAGGATAATTACAGTCAACACGCTTGGGGTCAAGCACAGCCACAGCAGCAGGAAGCTCATTTTCAGGAAGATGATGATCACAGATGATCATATCAATCCCCTTTGACGCAGCATAATCCACTTTGTCGTTTGCCTTGATTCCGCAGTCCAAGGTAATTATGAGCGTAAAACCATTGTCGGCCGCCCAGTTGATTCCCTTGAACGAGACTCCATATCCTTCGTCATAACGGTCCGGAATATAGAAATCTACAGTCCTGGTCAATCTTCGCAAAAACGAATAAACCAGGGAAACAGCGGTAGTGCCGTCCACATCATAATCACCATAAACCAGGATTTTCTCTCCCGATGAGACAGCCTTGCAAAGCCTGTCAACAGCCTTGTCCATATCCTTCATAAGGAATGGATCATGAAGGTTTGCCAGATCAGGGCGGAAAAACGACCTGGCCTCCTGGAATGTATTGACCCCTCTCTGAACTAAAAGTTCGGCCAGTACAGGGTCAACTCCAAGTTCAGAGGACAGGCGGCTCACTGTATCACAGTCCGCAGAATCCTTGAATATCCACTTTTTTTCCTTCGGCATAGCTTACAAAGATAGATAAAATTTTCCAATCATCTTCCAAGATGCCGTTCTGATTTTAAGAAGCCAGTCTGAATTTGTGGAATTCGGACTGGCTTTCTGCTTTTTATGGAATCACTAAGGCTCAATTATAGCTTTTATTATAATCAATATCGTATCTATAGTCGCAAATAACTTGCTCACCTTTACCAAGACACTCTTCAAACGCCTTTCCGTCAAGAGGCTGCGCCCACCTGTTACTATACGTATAGCCGGAAAGAAAGCGTGATTCATATTCGCTACGAGACCATACAGCATCCGGAATTTTCAAATCCGCATACACTTTACAACCCACCTCTCTTTTTATTGAATACAATACATCGGGATTGATATCAGGATAATCGGCTTTGGGTCTCATCACCGCCTTCAGACACAGGCTTTCAGGCAGTAAAGTACTGGCATTGTCTAGTTTGTAAGTCCACTTTTCCTCCGTTAAGACTACTGTATTTTCTTTATTTTTATCATCAATATATGTCACAGAAACGTCAAAATAATCCAAAATATCAGCCGACACTTCTATATTGAACGTAGCACGTATTCCACAAATAATCTTATTTTCATCGTCTTTCCGGCATGAAGAAAAAACAAACCACAAAAGCCGCACCGGAAGAAATGACTTTATTGTCAATATGGCAGTCATTTTCATTCTGCATGATGTTTATTATGAAACTCTTTATTTGTTCCTGCCACGTTGGGTTATAGTTGCAGTGTCGGTAAATATACGCGCCCTCACTTCAAGCACAAGATGCCTCTTCACCCCGTCGTTGGCTCCTACTTTCAATCTCAATTTTTTCTCGCCACATCTTTCAAGAGTGAACCAGTCTCCGACTATAGGACCTCTCTCAAACTCTTCTCCAAAATATTCGGTCATTTCAGACAAATCGGACTTATCACTGAGAATATGATAAAGCCCGAATCTTCTGCCGTGCACATCAAATACTACCTCCTGCGCATCACAGTCCAAGATAATGGTCTCAGGATAGATTTCTATAGGATAGTCCTTTGAGCAGGAATTGAATGCAAGAGACAAAACACACAAGAGCAAATATAAAATAAGACTTCTTCTCATAATCAATATGTATAATCAATAATCAACTGTTTATCAGAATCAGGGGTGTCATATGTAATTATTCTGAAGTGCCAACTAAAAACATAATCATCGGTCTTAGCTATTTCACCATCCGGTTCTTCAGGCTTGGAGGGATTCAAACAATTTGTAGCATAATATCCGTTGGAGCATGCACTCCACCCGAAATTCATATGAAGGAGATATGCGTTCTTACCCGAAAATTTTGCCCCATCTACTACCCAAGAATGCCCAGAGTTCCAATTCTTAACTCCTTTAGGAATTGCAGATATGAAAACAGGTTTGTTTTCACCAAGCATACAGCTTATCTTGGAAATCATAGACGTGGTCAATGATGATTCATTCACTTTATCAACATTGGCATATCCAAACTCATTCATACGTTTTGCAATCTGTTTTGGAGTAATCAACGTATATTTTTTAGAAGTTGTTTTCTTGACAAAATTATATATGCTACCCATCAATAAGGCAATCTGATTCTGTGTAGTAGTATCTGATAGATTAGCATTGTTCTTTATATTCTTATAATCTATATCCACTCCATTAAGTTTTAGTGAAGGATATTCATTAAAGGCCACTATCATAGCCATTGCAGTTGTCGAACATCCAATAGCTGCCTGCTTCTGGTTATTTCTTCCCCTTTTGCAATAATTATTATAAAAGGGGATTTGATCCCAAGAATAAGTTAACAATGGATCTTTAACTGTGTAATTTGCCCCTAAAGACCCACCTACTCCTCCTTTTATAAGAAAATCATTGTATGATGATTCAAAACATTGATGAATCATCACATTTGATATATTGCCTGTATTATTCATTCCTACATAATAATCATCATCTTCAGGACTATATAATAATGAATCAGCTGTTACAACTACACTTTCTCTAAAATTATTAATTTCTGATTCATCCATATCTTCAAACATTGCTGAATAACTGTCAACAAAACCAGAGTTATCTACAACTTCCAAAGTTACTGGATCTATAGCTCCAAATTCTGTTACGGCAACTATATCCGGAACTATATTATTTGCTCCAAGAACAGCAAAACCTGCATTATTATCAAAATTTACAACATATGCAGCAGGAATATTATCAAATGTTGTATCAGCACCTGATTTAGTCAAAACCCCTCTTCTATAATATGTAGAAACATTGCTATAAGTCCTATTCTGGCCGGATTTTGTCTGCACAAGATTATTATCTGACAAAAAGGAATCAAGAGTTTGCAAAGCCTCCTCCACTGAAACGACTACAATTTCATCACGTATTTGAACAGGTGACGGAGACATGTTTTCTTTACAAGAAAACAATAATATAAAACTTATTAAAAAAACAATTTTTTCATATTGATTGACGATTAACCACAAAATAATATTACCCGCAACTATTATTTTAAATCATGATATTATATGTAAATATCACATACGTTTGAAGTTGCTTGTTTTTGCAATTAATATTGATAAAAAGTCGCTTCTACATATTGACAAAGTAGAAGCTAAAACATATAAGGTGGCAAATCGTCCGCAGGCATAGATTAAATTTTTTAAGTACCGTAAATATACATAAATATTACAGTAAATACAACAATACTTCGGTAAAAAATATTAAAACGACAGTGTAAGTCCTATACCTGACGGCGTTCCTCCTAATGCAACATTAACCTCTTTTCTTCGCTTCGATGCATCCGCCTTCCCTATGCAATCTCTCATTCGGGAACGATAGACGCAAAGCGTAGGAATACCGGCCGCCAACATGGCCAGTCCTCCTATCATTATATACCCAGAACGCTTAAGCCTCATTGACAAATATGATTCGTAAGAAGAATCGGGCTCAAGGAAACCCATAAAACCCGGATTCATAGTCAAATTAACATATGCAGAAAGTGAAACTGTCGTACGCCAATGATCGGCTACCGCACCGGTCAACAACGCTCCTCCAATCACTACCAAAGACAACCCTGCATTACTAATCCGCCTGTTTCTGACAAATTCCTTATAAATGCCATTTCCGAAAGTATCGCTCAGGAAAACTCTCTCCTCGCCAAGACTGAGCCGCTTTCCGTCCAACACGACACGACCGCTTCTGACACCGACATATCCGTATGACTCCTTATATTGAGCGTCTGCTTCCAATACTGCAAATGCCAGAATGACTAAAGTAAAGATTATGTATTTCATAGTAAATAAGTTTTTATTGATTTTCAGGAAAATTAGGTTTTAAGAAGCTGTTTAAATTTCTTTATAATTAATTAAAAATCAGTAGGTTAATTGAAATATTTTTCGTAACTTTATAAGTA
>URDD01000054.1 GCA_900546395.1 uncultured Bacteroidales bacterium
GTTTGTACAATAAGAATAGATATATTTGCCGTCAATCTGGTTGATCTCTCCGTCTTCAAAGAAGCAGAATGTGTCCAGAATCTGTGGCACACCATCCGATGATACTTTTCCGGTACCCTTTTCGAATTTCAATTTACATACACGTCCGGTCTGAACGTATTTTTCTTCATCATTTCCACCGCCAAAGTATACATAAGCGTTGCCTTTGTCATCCGCAAGAACTGCCGGGTCAAAGCACCATTTTACGCCGCTGCATCCCTCAGACTGGGAAGTAAATAATTTCTTTCCAAGATCATCATACCATGGTCCAACCGGTGAGTCTCCACGTACATACCCAACGCCACCACCATCGGTATAAAATACGTAATATTCATCCTCGCCGTCACCGTCACCATCAATCTTCAATGCAGATGGTGCCCATGCCTTTGTTGTCCATTTATTTGTCACTTTGTTCTTCGCAAGTGCAGAATCCGGAAGATTCGTAAGGTTTCCATTATCCATAAGACCTTCATCAGTCCAGTTTACCATATCATCCGTAGAAAACACATGATAACGATCCATCAAGTCACACCCTCGAGGCGGATCTACGTCGTGTGAGGGATATACATACAAACGCCCGTCTTTCCATACATGGGCAGAAGGATCTGCTGTAAATATATGGGTTACAAAAGGGTTAGGGCCCAAAGTCACCGGTGCTTTTTTCTTTTTCTTAGCATCCGCTCCGGACACCTCGAAAACCGTCATTCCGGCTACTGCTACCATAAGCAATGAGACAAACAGCAATTTTTTTTTCATATAATCATAATTTTAATGTGAATTAAATAATCTCTTCATCAGTTGTAAAAACCAAAAGTTTTTTTGTTTTCAGTACCGGAAACAGGTCCTATTCTAAAATCTTTAAAAGACGGATCTCCATATAGAACGACCTCTTCTCCGGCTTTCAGGTCCAAGCTAAAAAGAGTATCGGAAATTCGATCGATCTTATATCTCCGCTTCCCTTTTTGATACAGTTCTCCCGAAAAATCACACTCGACCAAACACGGTTCTCCCGCCAAACTGTGAATACGTATCCATGCGACCTTACCGTTTTTACGAACGGCACTCACTTCAAAGGCTCCTTCTGCCAGTAAATTATCAAAGGCAAAGTCCCTCCATATTCCGGGAATCGCCGGAAAAATACGAATTTTACCGCCCCAGCTCTGCAATGCCATATCCAATAAAGCCCGAGCAGCTGAAAGAGGTGTCTCTATCACCGGATTCCCGCCCTCCTGATAGCAAGTATTCGGCTGCATCGACTTTTGCATAAATTCCTCCAAATAAGCTAAAGCCTTATCCCCTTCCCCGACAGAAGCATATAAAGAAGCCGCCCCTGTACGCGAATATCCTTCAAGAGCACCTTTTATACTTTGCCAATGGTTTACGCTCTTAACGATCATCTCTTTACCTCCCGGTTGGTCTCGATTTACCAGATATAGCGGATAAGCCATCAACAAATGAGAATAATGTCTGTGCGACATATCATACGGACGATTCCGACCTATCATCCAGCCTTCATCCGGATCGGAAGGGAAATCTGCCAATCTTGCATAAACATCTTTCCAACGAGAGCGCAAACTATCATTTTTGCCAAGAATAGAATCCGCTTCCAAAAGTGTTTTACACCCCCATTTCAACAACGACAAATCAAAATTGCAATCCGAGGCGCTGCCGTATTCCGGAGAATAGGTAGAAGGCAGATGAAACCGCTTATCATCTTCTTCTTTCAAAAAATGATGAGAACTGCGTACAGACTTCTCCCATACAATCAGAAGTTCATCTAAAATTTCGTCTGATAAGGATTGTATTTTTTCTATTTCCATTTCCGAATATATAAATTAGTAAATTCTCTGCAAAGTTATGGACTATATGGTGTCAACGGAAAGAGGCTTAACGAAGCTCTGAAATCTTATTTTTCAATGCGGCTCTTTGTTCGGGAGATGTGCCGTATTCAAATGCAACTATAATTCCAGCTTTGTCTATTACAATGGTAAGTGGATAGCCGTTGCCGCCGATATATTCCTTAAATTGAGTGTCGTTGACAAGCGGAATCCAGTTGAAATTAACGCGATCAAGAACTAATCGCGCTATTTCAGGGGCTTCATAAGTGGATGAGAAAAACATTACATCGGGCATTTCATCTTTCCAAGTAGAAAGTTCGGGCATTTCTCTGCGACAAGGGCCACAACCGGTAAACCAAAGGTTAAGCACCATAACCTTGCCGTTTACATCAGCGTTTGTCCATGTCTTGCCGTTTATATCAGTAGCGGAGAAATCGGGGAATTTGTCGCCTACATTTATAAGCGGCTTGGTGGGTGCGATTGAAAAGTTTATGGCTTTGCCATCTTTCTGCTCGTTATATCTGCGCAGAAGTTCCTCACCTTCAGTTACATTTTCGACCGGGATAGCATATTGGAGTGATTCTTCGGATAGTTCCACAGAGGGGGAATACATTCCGAGAGCCTTTGTTTCATTGGGGGTTTCAATGAAAAACATCTTCATATCTTGCGGCGTTTCACTACTTTTGACTGCAGCAGGTAATTCGTTGAAGAAGTAGCCGTTAAAGATGATGATTTTGTTCGTCTTTTGAGCCGAAACAGTAAGACCGAAAAACACGGCGAATGAGAAAATGATGAGTCTAAGTATCTTCATAATTTGCTAATTTTATTGCAGACTTGCTGAACGTGGTCGTGACCGTAGAGCAGCGAATGGCTGTCTATGCCCAGACACATTTAGTTTTTACAGTGCGAAGTAAACAAAAAAATTCCGTTCATCATTTATTTTGAACGACATTTTTATATCTCAGCGTAATAAGACTGTTATAATTTTATTCCCCTGCCTTTCCTTTGCGGTTGTATTGGTTGGCGTATGTTCTGCCTTAACTTCTCTTACAGCCCAATGCGTACTTTGTCTTTGTAAACGGGAATGATTGCTCCGCTTTGCCTACGGCAAGGAAATCATCATCTGCATTTTCCGCTTTTTTGCGGAAAGTTCTGTCGTATTGGTTTATTGATTTCAATACGTCGGTCCGTCAGACATATCAACCTGTTGGCATGGTGATATGTTTACTTGTTGATATGTCATCACGCTTGCCAACGGCTGTCGGGTTTTCCTTCCGTGAACAGCGAAACGAAAACTGTAGTTTTCTCTTTTCGCCCGTGCATTATCCTGTCCAACAAGGCTTGGCGCACCCGTTCCGCTCCGTATGTGCCGATGCGGAAAGCGAGGGCGGTTATCGTGTCGAGGTTGTAAACCCCAATACTGCATTTGTCCGATATGCAGATAATCCGTCTTATTTCGTACTCCTTCAAAACTCCGCTTTTGCAGAGTGCCTTTATCGCTGCACAGAATGTCGGGGCGGTTATCCCGAACAGGTTGCAGAGTTCCCACTCGGTCATGGCGGTTGCACTTACATCGGTCGGCAAAGCAACTTTGCCGTACTCGTCAATCGTGATTATATTCCTTTCTCTTTTCATCTGTGTTCCGTTTTAAGGTTGTTATCAAATGGCACTGCAAATGTTCTTTTCCATATCCTCCAACTTGTGCGACAGGGTTTCCATGTCCTGACTAATCTTTTGGGCTGTTATCTTTGCGTAGATTTGGGTTGTCTTTATGTTGGTGTGTCCCAACAGACGGCTGACGGTTTCAATCGGCACACCGTTGGACAGCAGAATAGTTGTTGCCGCCGAATGTCTGGCTACATGATAGGTCAGATGCGTTTTTATACCGCATTGTCTGCCGATTTCTTTGAGTATCTTGTTACAGGTGGTGTTGCTCGGCATGGGAAACACTTTGTTGTCCCTTGCCAAGCCCCTGTACTTCTCTATTATCTTTCGGGGAACGTCCAACAGGCGGATATTGGATTCGGTGTTGGTCTTCTTTCTTCGGGTGATAATCCACAGGTTGCCGTCAAAGAAGGTTTGTAAATTGCCGGTGGTAAGATTCTTTACATCGGAATACGCCAAACCCGTGAAAACGGAAAAAACGAACATATCCCTCACGAGTTCATGGTAGGCGTTCTTCATCGGTGCGTCCATGAGCGTCTGTATCTCCGCTTTTGTCAGATAGCCCCTGTCCACACTTTCGGGAGAGTTGATATATCCTGCAAAGGGATTGAACGGCAGACGTCCGTCATTCCTTGCTATCGAAACGATGTGTTTCAATACAATCATATAGCCCCACACGGTATTGGTGCGGCATTTCTTCTCCGTTTCGTAAGAAATACTCGAAATCGTTGATGAAAGAGAGGTTCAATTCCTTGAGGGGAATATCCTCACGCTTGTAGGTGTGCGGGATAAACTCATGGAGATGTTTGCATACGGTTATGTACCGCTGGAACGTACCTTTAGCCCTGCTGTGTCCCACTTTCTTGGCGAACTCGGCATTGTGCTGCTCGAAGAGTTTCAGCAGGGTTTCCTGCTTGACACCGATACCGAGATAAGCATCTTTCAGTTTGGCGGCTGTGACATATCCGTCCGTCTGCATCAGTTCCTGATAGCGGCGGTTTACCTCCACACGGATTTTATCCACTGCACGGTTGATTCGCTGCGCTTCGGCACTCTTGCCCGAAGCTCGGTTGTTCTTCACGTCCCACAGCCACAAGGGAACATCCATCTTGCAACTGAACTGTTTAATTTCACCGTCCACCGTGATACGGCACATCAAAGGCAGGTTGCCATTGGACTTTTCGCAGCCTTTCTTCACGTAGAACAATACTTTGAATGTACTTCTCATAACTCACTCCTTTTTTGGTTACAAAACTATATTACAGTGAGTTACCGACAGCTATGCAAAATTACGCAAACCGCAGAATAAGAACCTCTTAACAAGAAATATCCACCATATCATACGGTAATGAGGTGGTAACTGAACTCTTGCACTATTCGGCTTCGATACGGTTTCAGATGGCTTATCGCCAAAGGAAAAACAAAGCGTAACGAACGCTCTATCAGCTAATTCGCTACGCTTTGCCCAAATTTACTTTTTCGCTATGTGTTTATTTTAAACTTAACGGCGGCTCAGGCGCTGAAATCAGCCTCGCTGAAGGCCAATGTCGGAATCTGCCATCTGGTGCATTCTCTGGCATCAGTTCCTGCTGCAATTATATTCTGCCAGAGGCTGATAATGTTACCTGTTATCACCATTTCCCTTACAGGGTGAGTGATTTTACCGTCCTTAAAAGCGAATCCCTCTACGCCGTATGAAAAGTCTCCCGTAGTCTGGTTGCAGTTGCCTCCGTTGAATCCGGTGATATAGATTCCGCTGCCGCATGAATCCAGAATATCCGTCAAATGTATCTCTTTTTTGTCAGATATGCAAATGCCATTATGGTCTGTAATAAATGGTTTCAGGACAGGACGTGAAATACCTTCGATAGTGGCGGCCATTCCGGTTTTCTTTGATATGTAGGTGTTTACAAAGTATCTTGTGATTACGCCTCTGTCTATTACAGGAAAATCAGATGTGGCGACCCCTTCTGTGTCATATAGCCTTGAACCGGGTTTTCCGATGGTGTTGGCCATATCCATAACAGTAAGATGTTCAGAGAAAATCAGTTCTCCTGCTTTTCCGTCAAGGAAAGAGTTTTTCTGCTGGATAGCAGCTCCGTTCAAGGCGGAAATAATAGGTGAGAACAGCCTTGAGCTTACACTACTGTCTATCACAGCCTTGTATTTGCCACCGTTGTGCTTTTGGGGACCTATTTTGTCTGTAGCCTTTTTCAAGGCTTTATATGAACAGTCTTCTGTTTGGAGGCCGGACAGGAAAGGTGAAGATTCCCACCAATATCCGCTGAGCCTGTTTCCGTCTGCGTCACTGACAGTCACTTCTGAACAGTAGGCATAGGATGTTTCGATATGTCTGCCGCGGAATCCCTGTGAGTCTGCAGTAAAATTGTCGTCGATTGAATCGGAGTACTCGCATTCTTCGGAAATTACAGAATAACGGCAGTCAGGTTCTGCTTTTTTGAATAATGATGATGCAAGTGCTGTATCAAGTCTCTGTTCCGGCGTTATATTATGGTATTCTGTGTCATACAGGCCAAGTTCGGTTCCTTTGTCAGCATTTTTTGCCATCCTTGCAGGGTCAGGCAGTTGTCTGCACTCATCGGGAGCCAGCATCCGTACAGTATCTATAGCCTTGTCAATGAATCCTTCCAGATGTCTTTTTTCAAAGTTGTTGGTTGAGAAAGTCCCGTAGCGTCCGTCTGCGAAAATATACATGAACAGAGAACTGTCAGCGGAATGGGTTACTTTGTCGAGTTCTCCGTTCAATATTGAAAAACTGTCCATAACGCTTTTGTTCAACGAAACTCTCATCTGGGAAGCTCCGGCTTGCAATGCATATTCGATGCAGTTAATGGCAGTCTCTTTTTCTGTTTCTGATATAAGTCCTGTCGCTCTGTAAATCTGTTCCATTATTCTCCTCCTGTAGTAAGGCTTTTTACAAGTACTGTCGGCATCCCGCATGATACTGGCACGCTCTGGTCCTTGCCGCAGGTCCAGGTTCCGTTGTCTATTTTCAAATCGTTGCCTACAGCTACTATATCTGCAAGTGCCTGAGGCCCGTTTCCAATTATGTTGATGTCTTTTACCGGTGCCGTAAGTCTGCCGTTTTCAATCATATAGCCGCTTTTTACATAGAATGTGAAATCTCCTTCTCCTATCTTTACCTGGCCGTTTGAAAACTCATTTACAAAGATTCCTTTTTTTACCGATGAGACAATATCATCAGGAGAGCAATTGCCGCTTTCCATATATGTTGCCCTCATACGGGGTATAGGGTTGTACCTGAAAGATTCACGGCGGCCGTTTCCTGTCGGACTGACTCCATACCAGCGCGCACTTATGCGGTCATGCAGATATGAATTGAGAATACCGTCTTTGACCATATAGGTTTTCTGTCCTGGTACACCTTCATCATCAAATGTGCAGGAACCTCTTCCAGCGGGAATAGTCCCGTCATCTACAATACTGATTGAAGAATCGCAGATTTTCTGCCCTGTCTTTCCTGAGAAAACAGACTGTCCTTTCCTGTTGAAATCAGCTTCAAATGCATGCCCCATTGCTTCATGAAGCAGGATGCCGGAAGCTCCGGCTCCCATTACCACAGGCATTTTCCCGCCCTTTGGCCTTTTTGCGGCAAATCTGTCATCAATTCCGGTTGTGACTTCAGCAGCCATTTCTTCTATCAGCTTGTCACTTAGCAATTCGGCTCCTGTACGAAAACTTCTTGAAACTGTCTTGCTTTCAGATTTCTTTCCGGAACTGAAAATAACTGATGCCGTGACGCTGCACATTGGCCTTATATCGTATGTCAGCTCACCATCTGAGTTGAACATCATAATATCACTTCGCGAATATGCAAGTCTGGCAACAATTTTTATGATGCGGCTGTCCCGTGAAGATATGCTGTTCTCAAGTTTTTTTAGAAAAGGCAGCAGTTCTTGAGCCTTTGCTTTGTTCCAATCTGTTGCCATCGGGTAAAGGTTTGCTCCCGAAATAGCCTTGACTTCGAATGCGCAAGTACCAACTTTTTTCTGTGCATTACCCTCAGCGATAAGAGAAGCCGCCTTGGCAGCCGCTTTCATATCTTTCAAGTCAGTTGTTTCCGAGTATGCATATCCTGTCTTTTCTCCGCTGAGTACTCTTATTCCTACTCCAAAGTCAGAGTGAAGTCCTCCGGATGTGACTTCTCCGTCTTTAAGCAGCAAATCTCCATATAATGAATTCTCAAAATAAAGATCCGACCAGTCGCCTCCCTTTGAAATAGCTTCAGCAGCAATTGTTTCCAGATCAGGAGTGCTGACCTTAAATGTGTCTAAAAAATATTGCTTGTCCATTCGTCTGTTTCATACGCTGTTTGGCGTATCATTTCGTAAGTTTCTTTGTCTTTTATGTTTGTAACATCATCTTTGCTTCCTTCTGCAATAACCCTGAAAGGTACTCTGGAATTGTCAGCCAGAATCCATCTGTCGCATAGCGGTATATAGTCTTTGAAAAAATAACTGATTCCTACCTTGTATCTGCGTCTGATGGTTTCCTCGGGAATATTGTGTCCGCCAGCTTCTACGCGGGCCTTGACCCTTGCGACGGCAAGATCCGGAGAATCGAGCCAAAAATACATGAGCGTTACCGTATATCCTTCTTTCTGTGCCATCTGTATCATTTTTAGTAAAGTACGAGTGGCAAGTGTCGTCTCAATGCCGAAATCCTCCTTGCGTTTGAAAAGATATTTGATTTTAAGCAGCATAAGGCGGCTGGCTTGTATCGACGCTTGCTCCGGATTGAACGGTGAGAGACCTTTGGCAAACTCGTCTGAGTTGACGAACTGGCTGCATTCAAGCATTTCAGGAAGCAGGGTATAGGAAGCTGTTGTCTTTCCTGCCCCGTTGCATCCGGATATTATGTAAAGTTTCGGCATAATGTTATTATATAGTTAGGATATGAGGTGTGGCTGTCCTGTATTTTCATCAGGCGTGGGTAACGCCATATCCGAAGAGTGCAAAATCTCCTTTGCATGGATCTCCGGGGAAAATATCGCGGAAGGAATCCGTGATTTCCCTTACAGTGACAATGTCCTTCTGTTTTCTTGATGTAAGTCCTATTGTTGTGGCAACATTGTGGACATGTACATCAAGCGGGATGAGAAGATCATTCTTGCTACTGTTTTCCCAGACTCCAAGGTCTACTTTCCCGTCATTGCGAACCATCCATCTGCGCATCATGTTTATTTTCTTGTCAGGAGCTTTGGCATCTTCTTTCCGTCCGAAAATTCTGCATCTTATTTCTTGGTTGTTAAGATGTTCAATGCTGTTGACAGTTGAATATATATCTTTCAGTCTACTGCATATACCGGCAAACTCACTCCATTTCACGGTACGGTGCAGGCTGGCCTCTTCGTTGCGGTAATTTCCGCTCATGACATAATCAAAAGGTTTCCACTCCATTTCATCCATAGCCCGTGTGCAGTCTCTTACTATCATTGACCTTCGTCCCCATGCTAGATGTGCTGCAATCAGAGCTGCTATTTCGACATCTGCTATTGTGCGTTTGCCCTCCTTGTACAAGGCAGTCATTTCAGCCGGGAAAATTATAGGATCCTCACTGAAATATTTCGGGTCGTTGTATTTTTCGGCCCATTCTATCAATTGTTGTCTGACTGAATTATCCATCATTTAAATGTACGAAGCACAAATATAACGATAAGCCGACAGCAGAGCAAATTTTATTTCTCTGCAGAGTTACAGCCAGTTGTCGTTTATGCTATAATTTTCTGTTTTTGTAATTCTCGATAGCTCTCGGAATTACTCGTACGTAGTCGTTGCTATGGAAAAGCGGGGAAGCTATGATGAAGTCGGCTGTGCTTCGGTTTGTGGCAAATGGCACATTGTAAAGCGACGCAAGTCTCACCAGTCCCATAACATCATTCTGGTGTCCTTGCATAATGAGATTGTCACAGAAGAAGACCAGCATATCTGCCTTACCTTCCGCAATCATGGCGCTTATCTGTGCATCCCCACCAAGAGGGCCGCTCAGCAGACAGTTGACTTCCGGACATTTATCACCCAAAACTTCTTCAAGTGCCTGCTTTACAAGACGTCCTGTCGTTCCTGTGCAATATAGTGTGCTGTGCTCAAATGAATTCGCATTTATCCTTACCCAATCGACTAATTCTGATTTTCTGGCATCATGAGCCACGAGAGCAATGTTCTTTATCATAATTCTGTATATTAAATGAAACTCAAGTTTGGCAAGTATGTGTCTGACCTTTCCAAGAGGAAGGAACTTGCATCAGATAAAAAGATTAAATATTCAATATATGTGCCAGCAGCAATTTTAATGTTTTTTCTAACATAATAGATATGAATAATTTATTATTTTTGTAAGAAATTACTGAAATTATCTGCAATGAGCAAGAAAACAGCCATGAAAATAGATCCGGAGTATCTGAGAAAGCAAAAGGAATCCCTGGTAAGAAAACACCGTCAGGTAATATATTTGAATGACAGTGAAATGGCTGCTATTTCAAAATATTGTGAAATTTTCAAGGTACGGACAAAGTCAGTACTTTTCAGGGAAGCCATTATGGAAAAAGTCTTGAAAGAGCTGGAGGATAATCATCCTACTTTGTTTTAGTCTGTTTTTGTACGATTGGTTTTAAGCATTTGCATCCGGTGAAAACTGAATCTTTCACACGCAAGTACTCTGGCCTTTCCCTCTGACAAGCAGGGTGGCCACGATTTCCAGTTGTCATCCAATATCAATGGATCGCATTCTGAAATTATGAGAGTAAAACAAAGAAAACCGACCCAGAAATTTGGGCCGGTTTCTCGATTGATATGGAGTAAGGACTCCATATTTAATATGCTTATTCAGCAGGAGACATCATCACTTCCACGAAGTTGCCCTGGGAAAGGACTTCGTTAAGGATGTTCTTGATGTTTTCTGCATTGATTTCCTTTACGGCAGCCTCATACTCTTTATCATAGTCGATACCGTACTGGAAGAACTTCTGGATATTGCTCATCCACCATCCGTTGCTGATTCTGCTTTCAGGAAGGTTCTTCTTGAAGTTTTCTACTGTTCTGGTCAGCTGGTCTTCTGTAGGGCCATCATTCATAAGCTTGTTGATGCCTTCTACCGCAAGTTTTCTCAGCTTGTCTGCAGATTCAGGATTGGTGTCGAAATAAACCTGGATTATAGCTCTTTCCTTAGGAGATTTCTGCATGCCCACACCGACTGAAGCTCCATATGTGCCGCCTTCATCTTCTCGCAATGATTCTGTATAAATCATATCCAGAATGTATTTTGCGGCGTCAAGCATAACTTCATTCCTGACTGAATACGGGATATTTGCACTGTAAATCTGCAAAACAGATGACATAGGGGTTTCCATAGTTACATTAAAATGGTTTTCCACATTTCCCTTTACTATGTCTTCGTTATTGTCAACCCATTCTCCGGCTTTTTTACCTTTAGGAAGAGAACCGATGTATTTTTCCACGAGAGGTCTGAGCTCATCAAGGTTTACATTTCCTGTAATATAAAGTGTAGCTCCCGCAGCATCTTTGAAAAGCTGGTTCCTGTATACTCTTTCGATGGTTTCAAGATTGGCCTTTGCAAGCATATCCATATCGATTACAGCCTTTCTCGGATTGTTTCCATATACGGTATTTGTATATTCGTGCTGGAACTTGAATGAAGGCTGGTTCATCATATTTGGAAGTACAGCTTTCAACTGCTCGATTCCGGTCTGGAACTCCTCCTGGTCGAAACGCGGCTCTACAAATGTAAGATACATGAGCTGGAATGCTGTTTCGAGATCTTTCGGAGTGCAGTATGATGTAATTCCATGTCTGATATTGTTGATATAAGGGATTGCACTTGCATTCTTTCCTGCAAGCATTTTGCTGAGAGTCGTTCCCGGGAACTTGGATAAACCTGCATTGTCCAGGAACAGGCTGAATACGTTAGGTTCGAAAGATGGAAGGTCCTCAGTGGCAATGATTGAAGCACCTCCGTCTTTTATCAGATTCAACAGGACCTGATCTTTTTTGTATTCTGTAGGCAGTACAACTACTTTAACGCCGTTCTTAAGAGTCCATTCCTGAACTTTTTTACCTCCGACAGTAATCTCAGCAGACTTTTTGATCGCGGAGCCTTTCAAAAGAGAAGCATCCATAAGAGGCTCTGATGTGTCAACAGCCTCATTAGGAGTGATTTCAGAAGCCTTTACTTCAGCTATGGCATTGAGAAAATCCTGTTCTGTAGGATGTGAAAGACCTTCTTTCTGAGGTGCCTTGTAAAGAATTACAAGGTTTTCGTCAGTTATGATGCCTGAGGCTACCTGATTGAGAAGGGCTGCATTGATCTGAGAGCAGATAAGTTTGGCTGTCTCATACTCTGCCTTAGGCTCCATATACGGATAGTTGTCAAAGAAGTTGTTGGTAAGCGCGTCAATGAAGTCTCCGTTCTTGCGTGAGTCTGCTCCTGATACGGCTTTTTCAAAAATGCTCAGGATATTTTCCTTAGCTCTGGCAACTTCATCGTCTGAGAATCCGAACCTCTTCATCTTTTCGACTTCAGTCATAAATGCCTTGAAAGCGGAAATGCCTTCACCGTCCTTGCAGCTTACGTTGCCGAAGGTTACTTCCATAGTTTCGCAGAGTTCGCCGATTCCGAGACTTGCGCTGATGAATGGAGCATCCGGTTTGGCTGTTATGTCTCCGAATCTCTCGGACATGATGATTGATACGTAATATTTTATAAGAGTCATCATCATACCCATATCTGTGCTGTTCAGCTCTTCCGGCATAGGCTCGCCTTTCCAGATAATTTCGAGGTTTGTGCCTCTTGCTTCCGGATCGGTTAGGATTCCTATAAGAGGTTCAGTATTTCCAGGGATTTTATGTACTTCCTTAGGTTTTGGATTTACGGCTGCAGGAATATCAGAGAAGATCTTCTGGATTTTCGCCTCAATTGCATCTACATCAATATCACCTACTACGATTACCGCCTGAAGGTCTGGGCGGTACCACGTATGGTAGAAGTTTGTCAGGCTCTCCGGCTTGAATGTTTCGAGGTTTTCCTGACTTCCGATAAGGGTACATGTAGAGTATTTGGAGTCTCCATAGTAATAAGGAAGAGACTGCTCGTGCATCCTCCAGCTTGCGTCTCTTCTGGATCTGCGCTCTTCAATGATCACTCCTCTTTCCTTGTCGATTTCTTCAGGTGCGCAAGTCACGAAATGGGAGTAGTCGTGAAGTATCAGAAGACAAGTGTCAATTACGCCTTCACGAATAAGAGGAATGTTGTTGAGCATGTAAGTAGTCTGCTCTACACCGGTGGCTGCATTTATATTGCGTCCGAATTCTGCTCCTATGCTCTGGAGGTACTCGAGTATACTTTTGTCAGGAAAGTTCTTTGTGCCGTTGAAGCACATATGCTCAAGAAAATGTGCAAGGCCATCCTGATCAGGAGTTTCCTGGATTGCCCCGACATTGGTTGCCAGGTAGAACTCAGCCCTGTCAGCAGGCTTGTCGTTGTGCCTTATATAATAGGTAAGGCCGTTGTCAAGCTTGCCTTTTCGTACTGCAGGGTCATTCGGAAGCTGGTTTTGTCCGAAGACTGTAGCAACAGTGAAAATCGCTGCAAAAAATAAAATAATCCGTTTCATATTAATTTAATTAGTGGATATTACATATTCCATTAAGCTATGAAGCTTATAAAATATCTTACAAGGTTATAAATAATTAAGTAAAATTCAAAATTTTTGTAAATTTGTAATATTCAATTTTACCTGTTGCAATGGAAGATTTCAGATTGAAGGTTTTTGATGCTGTTTCCAGTGAGCAAAGTTTCACCAAGGCTGCACGCAGACTTGGAATAACGCAGTCCGCTGTCAGTCAATGTATTGCTGAGTTGGAGAAAGCTCTTTCCGTGCAGTTGTTTCACCGCTCCAGAGGGCCGGTGACATTGACCGATGCAGGTAAGGTGTTTGCAGGCTATGCCTGTAGTATATTGAATTTATATGAAGAAATTTCAGATACTTTTGTTACCGGTCAGAATTCTGCGGGATATTGCATTTCTGCAGACATTTCAACGGATGCGGCAACTGTACTTTTTCCTGATCTTATAGCTCCGTTTATTGCGCGGGGATACCGTTTTTTGCAAGTGGCGGAGTCAGCAGATTTTTCAGTTCGCAGTACTCTTCAGGAAAGTATCCTTCAGTCTGATGGCTGGGAATGTGCCGGTATTTCTCCTTTGTGTACTGTTGTACGGCCGTCTGTATCTGAGGCATATTCAGGTGTCATATCACTTTCTTCCATAGCATCATTTAAGTTTGCTGTATGGACTCCTGCAATGAGCTTGCTGGATGGCATCAGGTCAAAAGTGGCTTTTTCATCTTATTCGACTGAAAGTATTGTCAGTTTGGTGTCACAGTCTGATCATATGGCCGGTGTCGTACCTGCGCATGCTATATATAAAAAATTGGCAGACAGGACATTGGTCCGTCTGCCTGTTATAAAACATCCTGGAAATACAGCTGTCTGTATCAGGGCGAGCAATGAGTTTGCATCTACTGACATTTACAGAGCCATTCGCCGCAGGCTTGTTTCTTTGCTGGAGTTCAATTCCTTTTATCAATAGTTCCGGATACCTTCAAGCCATCGTGTCAGAGAGTTTTCGAACTCTTTTCTGCAGTAGTCAAAATTGTCAGAATCAGTATATCTGAGTGATGAGAATCCCCAGCCATGGCCTCCTTTGGGAAATATGTGCATTTCTGTATTAACCTTGTTTTTTATCAGGTTCCTGTAGAATAGCAGGCTGTTTTCTACAGGTACGGTCTTGTCGTCCGAGCAGTGTACAAGAAAGACTGGAGGTGTGTCTGAGGAAATATTGTTCTGCAGGCTGTATCTTTTCAGAAGCCGTTCATGCATTTCTTTTGAATCTTCCCATTCCTTTATAGTCTTTCCTTCCCTTGAGTTCCATTTGTCGTCTTTCCCGATCAGGTTGTCCCTTGTTCCGTTATGGGTTATACCTCGTTCCATGGTTATCACAGGATACACCAGTACTGAAAAATCAGGTCTGGTGATATCATCTTCATACATTGTGGTTGCGCTTGCTGCAAGATGTCCTCCGGCGGAGAATCCCATGACACCTATCTGTTTTATATTCCATTCTTCTGCGTGTGCCCTGCAATATCGGAATGCGTTATGTACGTCTGTAAGAGGTACTTCCCAATGTCCGTTTGGCAGCCGGTATTTTACTACAGCAATTGAAATTCCTTTTTCGAGCATCCATTCAGCGACATAGATTCCTTCATTGTATGATGACAGAAAATGATATCCGCCTCCGGGACAGACTATTATCATCTGGCCATTTGGTTTCTTTGGAAAATAAAGATCAATCCTTGCGCTGTCTGAAACCATAGTTATGAATCCCTGGCTGTTTGTTTCTTCAGAGCCTGTAAAGCCATTTGATTCTCCTGGTCCCTTTGTTTCCGGAAGACCTTTATCAGAGTCCTGGCCTGCCGGATAGAGCAGTTGTGTACGGTTTGGCTTTAGTTTGCTTTTGGGCTGGGCCTGGAGGTCAGCAAAGCTTAAAAGTAATGAGCATAATGTAAGCATCAGCATCGTTGTCCTTGTTGTCATAGTTCTTATTGTTTGAAATTTGTCACAAATTTAGGAAAAAGTATTTCAGTTTATTTGAAAAATACTTAAGTTTGAAAGAAATTATATTAAAAATTTAGTTTGCATTAATTTATTATGATAAATGTAAGGCTGCAGGAAGATAAGGAAAGGAATCTGGCATTTTACCTTGCAATGGAAGAGTATGTTGCCGGAAAATTTGCTTCCGGGGATTACTTTTTTGTCTGGAGGACAGGTCCTTCCGTTATTTTCGGAAGGAACCAGCAGATGGAAGCAGAGGTGAATGTGCCGTATTGCCGCAGTAACGGTGTACGGATTTTCAGGAGAAAAAGCGGCGGCGGATGTGTGTATTCCGACTGGGGCAATATAATGCACTCCTGTATAACTACTTCAGGTCTGGAGCCGGCATTTACATTCGAGTCATATATGCAGCGTCTGGCGTTGCTGCTCCAGCGTCTTGGACTGGACGCTTCTGTGAGCGGGAGGAATGATATAATGGCTGGCGGATATAAGGTTTCAGGCAATGCCTTTCACGTTTTGCCGCGCCGCTGCATCATTCACGGCACACTTCTCTATGATGTCAATATGGACGCTCTGTCGGAGGCTATAACTCCTCCGGCAGAGAAACTGGCACGCAAAGGAATAAGCTCTGTACGGCAGCGTGTTAAAAACCTGAAGTGTATGCTGGGGATAAGTATAGATGATCTTTCTGACTTTCTTGTAAGCGAGCTGTGCGACAGGGAGGTGTTCCTCGACAGAGAGGATGAAAAGAAAATACATGAGCTTGCTTCAGCATATGAAGACGAGTCATTCATAACTGGCAGAACAACACATAATAACCAATAACATAATGGATAAGATAACAAGTCTTTATTACAGCCACGTAAATCTTGGCGCACTGATGCAGCCTTTTGCAGGCTACAGTATGCCAATTCAGTACACAGGTATCATTGATGAGCACAAAGCTGTCCGTGAGCGGGTCGGCATGTTTGACGTTTCTCATATGGGAGAATTTTTCATCAGCGGAAGTGATGCGGAAAATTTCGTCAATTACATTTTTTCAAACAATGTCAAGGATATGCCTGAGGGCAATGTCCTTTATGGAATGATGCTCAATGACGATGGGGGAGTAGTTGATGATCTTCTGGTTTACAGATTATGGGACGGAAGAGGATTCCTTATGGTAGTAAATGCGGCAAATATAGACAAGGACTTTGCCTGGGTGGAGTCGCATTTGGACGGATTTGACGTCAAGGCTGAAAATATGTCAGATGCCTGGTCAGAGATTGCCCTGCAGGGGCCTGATGCGGAAAAAACATTGAAAAATCTGCTTGGAATTGATATGGCTGACCTGCAGTTCTATACATACAGGGATGAGCGATGGAACGGAAGTGACCTTATAATCAGCCGCACAGGATATACGGGAGAAGACGGTTTTGAAATTTACGGGGGGCATGATGTTATATGCCGTATCTGGAAAATTTTCCTTGAAGCCGGAGTTACTCCTTGCGGACTCGGCTGTCGCGATACATTGCGTTTTGAGGCAGGACTCCCTCTTTACGGACACGAGCTTTCTGATGATATCACTCCTTTGGAAGCCGGGCTCGGAATGTTTGTCAAGACAGACAAGGAAAACGATTTTGTAGGAAAGTCTGCCATTCTCCGTCAGAAAGAGACCGGCATTTCCCGTAAGATAGTAGGACTGGAACTTAAGGACAAATCCATACCTAGGGCAGGCTATTCCGTAACTTATGACGGTAAGCCTGTCGGATATGTTACTACAGGCTACAGGTCCATAAGCTTGGAAAAGAGCATATGTATGGCTATGGTTCCTAAGGAACTTTCAGCTATAGGGACTGAACTTTCCGTCCAGGTGAGAAGCAAGTCTTTTGCAGGGACCGTATGCAAAAAACGCTTTTATGAAGCAAAGTACAAGAAATAACAATTCTGCCTTGAACTGCAGGGCAGATCAATCATAACATTATAAACACATTAAAACCAATAAGATATGTCACAGACAATTAAAGGGCTGTATTACAGCGAATCGCACGAGTGGGTAAAAGTAGATGGCGAAATAGCTGTCATAGGTATTACTGATTACGCCCAGAAGGCTTTGGGAAATGTAGTCTATGTAGATATGCCTCAGGAGGATGATGAGGTGAGCGCTGATGCTGATTTCGGTGCTGTAGAAAGTGTAAAGGCTGCAAGCGATCTTATTTGCCCTGTATCCGGTACTGTAGTTGAGGTGAACGGAGAACTGGAAGATACTCCTTCTCTTATAAATACGCAGCCGTATGAGGCATGGATAATAAAGGTCAGAATGTCAGATCTTGCAGAACTGGATGCTCTTATGGATGATGCAGCTTATGCAGAGTATTGTGATAAACTTTAAAGATTGAGCTATGTCTTTCCCTTATTTTCCTCATACAGAGGAGGATTTGAAGCAGATGCTGGAAAAGGCAGGAATGAAATCGATGGATGAACTTTATGCGGATGTTCCTGAGGAGTTCATCTTTAAAGGCGAGTTCAGCGTGCCTTCGGCAATGTCAGAGATGGAAGTCCTGGACTACTTCAGGCAGCTTGAGGGTATGAACAGCAGACTTTCGGTTTTCTGCGGAGCCGGAGCATATGACCATT
>URDD01000055.1 GCA_900546395.1 uncultured Bacteroidales bacterium
AATTTTTACCTTGTAACTTATTAAAATTTAATTTATTAAACACTATCGGAGATTTTTTCTCCGGACACTAATGTATATGATACCATTGTTTTCGCATTTTTTGACTACTTTTGCACCCAAACTGTATATTGATTTGAATTGGACCGCCTTTTAAAGTTCTTATTTCATTTTCGGAACATTTTGGGCAATTTATAAATTAACAACCAATTTTTTATGCTAAAATCAACATTGTCATCAGTGTGCAGCATTATTACGGCACTTGTCGCAAGTGCATTGCTGTTCATATCGATGCCGTCCATTGCTTTCGGACAAGATGCAGCCGCCATTCAGAACGATGGAGGGAGACTGTCCGGAATCATAACAGACGAAGCCGGACCTGTCGCCGGAGTGGCTGTTATGGTAAAAGGAAGTACAGATGGCGTCTCTACTGGAATAGACGGAGATTTTTCTCTTTCTGGTCTGAAAATAAATGATGTGATCGTCATATCTATGATTGGATATGATACACAGGAGATTACCTACACAGGGCAGGAAAGCCTGAATGTAGTGCTCAATGTTTCTTCAGAATTCCTGGATGAGGTAGTAGTAACGGCTTTGGGAATCAAACGTTCTGAAAAGGCTCTTAGCTACAACGTGCAGCAGGTCAATTCTGACGATATCATGGCAGTTCGTGACGCAAACTTCATTTCCTCACTGAACGGAAAAGTAGCCGGAGTCACTATCAATTCAGCGGCGTCTGCCGGAGGTGCATCCAGAGTGGTGATGAGAGGTGTGAAATCCATCACTTCATCAAACCTGGCCCTTTATGTCATCGACGGTGTGCCTATGTATAATATGATAGGCGGTGGTACAGGTGACGGAATTTATTCTTCACAGCCTGGAACAGACGGAGTAGCCGACTTGAATCCGGATGATATTGAGAGCATAACCATGCTTACAGGTCCGTCTGCAGCAGCTCTTTACGGGAATGCAGCAGCAGCCGGTGTCGTTATGATTACACCAAGAAGGGAAAGGAAGGCAAGACAACCCTTACATTCTCAAACAATACTACGTTCTCCAATGTCTATATGATGCCTAAAATGCAGAGCAAGTACGGTAACTTGCCGAACAGCATCAACAGCTGGGGAGATGTGGTTAACAGCGATTACGATCCTGCCGGATTTTTCCGTACTGGAGCGAATGTCATGAACACTCTGTCGCTTTCTACAGGAAACAGCAAGAACCAGACTTATATCTCTGCTGCAACGACAAATACCACCAATATCCTTCCGAACAGCGGATATGACCGTTACAACTTCACTCTCAGGAATACAACAAGCTTCCTTAAAGACAAGATGACTCTTGACATTGGAGCAAGCTACATCCTTCAGAATGACAAGAATATGGTCTCACAGGGATACTACAACAACCCTCTTCCTGCAATCTACAGATTCCCTAGAAGCGAGAATTTCGATGACGTCCGTATGTTTGAACGCTACAACTCCGTATATGGTATAATGGAACAGTACTGGCCTTACGGTGAAGAATCCGCCGGTCTTGCCAACCCTTACTGGATACAGAAAAGGCAGTTGCGTGCAAACAAGAAATCACGTTATATGATCAACGCATCGCTCAAGTACCAGATTCTGGACTGGCTGGACATTACAGGTCGTGTCAAGATCGACAACTATGACAACAGATATACTGAAAAAGTATATGCTTCAACCGGAAAACTGGCGAACGGCGACAGGGGAACATATTCTGACACCCGCTCTATTTCAAAAAATACATACGCGGATGTTATAGCTACAGTCAATAAAGTATGGGATAACTGGTCTCTTAATGTGAACCTTGGTGCTTCGATAAACGACAGCCAGTATGAGAGCCTAGGATACTATGGAGGACTTAAGCAGATGAACTTCTTTGCTGTCCACAATATTGACTTCACCAAAGCCTGGAAGCCTTTCCAGAGCGGATGGCATGACCAGACTCAGGCTATTTTCGCTTCAGCTGAAGTCGGCTTCAAAGATATGCTGTACCTTACTGTGACCGGACGAAACGACTGGGATTCCAAGCTGGCATATTCTGACTACAAGTCATTCTTCTACCCTTCTGTCGGTCTGTCTGCCATAATTTCAAATATGTTTGATGCTCCTAAGTGGCTGTCTCTCCTTAAAGTAAGAGGATCATATACGGAAGTCGGAAATGCATACGGCCGTTTCCTTACCACTATCACTTATCCGTTCAACGACGAGAGCAAGAACTGGAGCACTATGTCATCATATCCGAACACCAAGCTTAAGCCTGAGAGGACAAAATCATGGGAAGTCGGAATTGACGCCAATTTCTTCAATGACCTCAGTTTCGGATTGACATACTACCGTTCGAATACATTCAACCAGACATTTACTGCAACTCTTTCTCAGTCATCAGGATATTCCAACATCCTTCTTCAGAGTGGAAATATCCTCAATGAAGGTATAGAGATGTCACTGGGATATGACCATACTTGGGGAGACTTCAATTTCGGAGCACACTATACTCTTACGTGGAACAGAAACGAAGTCATAGAACTGGCTAACGGGATAGACAACTATGCTACAGGAGAAAAGTTCTATCTTGACGAACTGAATGTAGCATCATACGGAAACCTTGATGCCAGACTGCTCCTCCGTCCAGGCGGTTCTATGGGAGACGTTTATGCACAGAAAGTCCTTAAACGTGACCTGAACGGTTACATATACAATGAAGGCGGTCTTGCACTTGAGAACAAAGAAGTATATCTTGGCTCAATACTTCCGGATGCCAATATGGGTCTTAACCTTAATTTTGGCTGGAACGGACTCAACCTTGGAGTTACATTCCTTGCAAGAATCGGAGGTATAGCAATGAGTGGAACCCAGAGCATACTTGACGTTGCCGGTGTCTCTGAAGACAGTGCCATTGCGCGTGACAACGGAGGTATCCCTATCAACAATATAATGTATGACCCAATGTCTTATTACCAGACAATATCCGGCTGTGCCGCCTATTATACATACAGCGCTACAAACGTGCGTCTTGGTGAGATTTCGCTCAGCTACAGCTTCCCTAAAAAATGGTTCAATGACAAGATGGGACTTACTATAGGTCTGGTAGGAAAGAACCTTGCCATGATTTACTGTGCGGCTCCGTTTGATCCGGAGATTACTACGGCAGCATCGTCTAACTTCTATCAGGGATTCGATGCATATATGCTTCCTAGTACAAGAAACTGGGGATTTAATGTCAAACTACAATTCTAAAACACCGGAAATTATGAAGAAAGGTTTCTACTACTTATTTTTAAGCGCAACATGCCTGACGCTTTCCGGTTGTATCGGAAAGTTCGAGGAATATAATACCAATCCTTACCAGCCGACCAAAGTGGCAGCTACTGACTTGCTGGCTACAATGTTCCACGTATATGCATCTCCTAACCAGAATGACTGCCAGTTCAACAACTGTATGTGGGGATGTTTCAGCGGTCATGTGGCTGCTCCTGCGCAGTGGGAGTTCGGAGAGAACACCTTCCTGTACTACAATGCACAGAACAAGCACAATGACGGCTCATGGAGTAACTATTACGGAAGAATCTACCCTAACTTCTACCGTATCCAGGAAGTGACTGAAGGGCGTGGAGTCGTATATTCTATTGCAATGATTACACGTATATATGCAATGCACATAATGCTGTCCCTGCAGGGGCCTATCCCTTATACACAGATGATTTCAGGAAATACAAAGGCGGCATACGACTCGGAAGAAGTTGCCTGGAAAGCTCTGTTCGAAGACTTGGACAAGGCTATCATAGATCTTGAAAACAACAAGACGCAGGTGAACAGCGATCTGGCCGGAGTCGATCAGTTCTTCAAAGGCGATCTTACAAAATGGCTCAAATTTGCCAATACCCTGAAACTGAGAATGGCTATCAGGGTGTCCGATGTATATCCTGAGGCACAGGCACTTGCAGAGGCCGCTGTAAAGAGCGGTGTCATGGAGTCCAAGGATGACTCCGCATTTGATACCACAAGCGGAGGTATCCAGAAAAACGGATACAGCATAGTCGATGCATGGGGAGAAGTAAAGGCCAATGCAAATGTCATATCATATATGAACGGATACAATGACCCGCGTCTTCCGAAATATTTCACACAGCAGAAAGTCAATGAAGACAACCCTGTCAAATATCTTGGAGTACGTTTCGGCCCGAGCCAGACACCTACTCCTGCTGATTATACAAACTATAGCAGGCTCGTAATTGCCACTGATGACCAGAAGCCGCAGCCTGTAATGTATGCTGCAGAAGCTGCATTCCTCCGCGCGGAAGGAGCCCTGAAAGGCTGGAATATGGGAGGCGATGCCAAAGAATTCTATGAGAAAGGCATCAGGCTTTCATTCGAGGAGTTCGGAGTTTCAGGAGCAGATGCCTATATCGAGAACAAGACACTCACTCCGGCACCATATCAGGATTTCGGCCATGGCGGCAACGATTTCCCGGCCCTTTCGGATGTAAAAATCAAATGGGATGAAGGCGGTTCCGAAAGGAATCTCGAGCGTGTCCTTGTACAGAAATGGATTGCCCTCTATCTTGACCCGCTCAACGGCTGGTCTGATTTCAGGCGCACAGGGTTCCCTAAACTTGCCATGTCTGCAAAAGTGGCCGGAGGAAGTCCTGTTTCAATAGTCAGGGGACAGAGACGTCTCCGCTTCCCTGAAAGCGAATATAATAACAACACACAGAACGTCCTTGATGCCGTGAAAATGCTCAACGGCGGTGTGGATGATGCCGCACACGATCTTTGGTGGGCAAAGAAAGACTAATTACAGTAAATGATTATGAAAAGATATTTTAACATAATGCTTGCTTCTGTCATTGGGCTTGCTGCTGTTTCATGCAGTGACTGGATGTCTCCAAGGCATGTTTATGAGGAGCCTTACAATATCAAGACAGAAGAAGAAATGGAGGCCTTGCGCGCCTATAAAAATTCCGATCACAGCATCTGCTTCGGATGGTACAGCAGCTGGACCGGTGTAGGAGACAAAATGCAGAGTTATCTTATAGGTCTGCCAGACTCTCTGGATGTTGTATCGCACTGGAATCCTACAGAGGCTTATGTGGAGCCTCTTACTGATGCCCAGAAAAAGGATTTGGCTGAAGTTAAGGAAAAAGGAACAAAGGTCCTGTTCTGTCTGTTTTTCAAGGAACTCGGATTCAGGTTCACTCCAGGCATAGATTATAGTCTTCCGACCAAGAACTATGGCGGAGACAATGACGCAAAATTGGCTGACAGGCAGAAAATGAAAGATACCTGGGGCTGGTATGAAGACAATTATGACGGCTCAGAAGCAGCTAAGGAAGCTATACGCAAGTACGCCCGAGTAATGACAGAATATGTCATCAGTCAGGGATATGACGGTATTGACTTTGACTATGAAGCCCACTGGGGTCTGTCAAATGGAAATATAGGATTGAACCCTAATGCCATACATATCCTTCTGGAAGAGCTCTCCAAAAATTTCGGACCGAAATCAGGAACAGGACGAATTCTTGCAGTTGACGGAGAACCGCAGAGCCTGAATGCAGAGACAGGTCCGCTTATCGACTATTATATCATACAGGCATATAGTTGTGGAGGAGATGCTGATCTGGACGGACGTTTTTCAGTGAGCGGTCCTAATGGCACTCCATCTCTCCTGGCTAAATTCAGAGCGGTGGAAGACGAAAGGACCATATTGAAAAAAACAATATGGACAGAGGACTTCGAAAAGCATCAGACAAGCGGAGGTGCGGAATTTACATTCAGGTCTGGTCACAAGAACCCGGGACTTGAGCTTATAGATCCGAACGATCCTTCGAAAGGATACCGTCCGAAAACCAAAACACGTTCATTGGACGGAATGGCACGCTATTATCGCGAAATTGACGGAGAAGTCGTTACTGCCGGCGGTTTCGGTGCTTTCAGGTTTGACATAGCCCGCGGTTCAGACGACTATCTGGTTATGAGAAGAGCCATACAGACGGCCAACCCTTCTCCTGCTACTCTGGAAAAACTTGAGGAACAGAATAAGGCAACAAACAAAACAGAATAATTATGATAAAGAATAAAATCAAATATCTGGTTGTCCCTTGTCTTGCTGCAGCTACTCTTCTGAGCTGCAACGACGAGATGTATCCTGCTTATGACAACGGACTTTATTTCAGCGAGGCAGCTCCTGGTAACCAGTTTAATCAGCAGGTAGAAACATTTACTGTAGATGACGAAGGCACAGTAAAGACTCTTACTGCAAAACTTATGAAAGCGGTAGATGAGGATGTCACTGTTTCATTCTCTATTGATGAGTCCTTGCTTCAGGCCTACAACGAAGCTACTGGAAAGAATTTTGTCCTGCTCCCTGAAAAATACAGGGAACTTGACGAGTCTGAGGTGGTGATTCCTAAAGGATCACCGTCAGCTGCTCCTGTAGAACTTAAGGTTAAATTCTTCGAGACCTCAAACGGAGAGGAATATGCTATTCCGATAAGGATGAACTATATTTCAGGTCCTGTGAAAATAACCGGCAGTGCAGATCACATGCTCTATCTCCTTTCTGTTCCAAACAAGCAGAAAGCGATAAAGATGAAGAGTGCAAACTGGGGAAGCGTATCCCTTAGCAATGCTAAAATGCCTAAGTGGACTTTCGAGTTCTGGATAAAAGTGAATAATATCTCAGGATATGATGTAAGCAAAGGATGGGAAGGTCAGGGAAAAGGCAAAGATCCGTTTATCGGAGAGCGCAGGAAAATCTTTTCGGATGGTGCATCTCCTTTTGAATTTGGAGGAAATGCATTCTTCTGCCGCTGGTGGGCCGACGGAATTAAAGGTATTATGCCTACATTCCAGATAGAGCCTGGATTTGGAAACATGGACTCTCAGGAATGGTGGTATCCTGATACATGGTATCATCTGGCTTACACATACGATGGAGAAACACTTACTCTCTATAAAAACGGTGAAGTCGATGTTACAAAAGGAGGCAACAAAGAGTTTTCGTTTGACAGTTTCCTTTTCGGAAAGAATCTTGGCAATATGGAAGTCGAGTTCGCTCAGATCAGACTCTGGAATGTATGCCTGAATGCATCAGGAATCAAGGACGGAATGTCAAGGCAGTTAGCAAGCGGGACTGAAGGACTTTATGCATACTGGCAGTGTAATGAAGGAGAAGGCAATGTCCTGAAAGACAGTTGCAAAGGCGGGTTCGATATTCAGATGAAAGGAACTGCCCAGTGGAGTGACAAGTCATATAACTTCTCGCATCCGAATTCTAAAGAATAAGACGTAGCAGGTGATCACGTTTGAATTTTATGACGGATGACCTGATTGTTATGCTTGAGGAAGGAGCCGACCCAAAAGGGTCGGCTTTCGTTGTTTTAAAGGATTGCGAAGTCGCAGTCGGAAGGTTCTTCCAGAGTCCCCATTCCACACGGTACGGAAAAGCCACCTCTGCGGTACATTTTCTTCAAGAAGTGAAGCCATCCCCGGCCCGTTGAGGGAGGGGCCGCACCTAAGGTGTGGGAGTGGTTTAGTTTTCCGTTGTGCAAAAGACTAGGAATTTTTCAATCTATGGCTGCCTTTTTTGTTTTTTCACCTATTTTTGTCTTGTATAAAACGACATAAAGATGAAAAGGGGTTTTAAGTTTTTTTTGCCGGCGCTGGCTGCTATATGCATGTCAGTGTCCTGTTCCAGACATTGTGATGAGTCTGTTACTTATATGATCAGACCCAGGGAAATCTTTCCTTCGGAACTTGGAGCAGAGGATGGCTTTACAAGGATTTTCCTTGCAGGAACTATAGATATGGGCAAAAGCCTGGATTGGCAGATTTGGACTAAAGAATGGTTTTCAGGTAAAGAAGGCCGCTATCTTCTGTATAACCCCAGACGAGAAAGCTGGAATGGAGGGGCTGGTGGAGAAATGGAATATCAGGTATCCTGGGAACTTGAGCATCTCGAAAAGGCGGATTATATAATAATGAATATACTTGGTACCAGTAAATCTCCCATAACTCTGCTGGAAATGGGGTTGCATGCACGCTCAGGAAAGCTGTATGTAGCATGCGAACAGGATTTCTACAGGTATGACAATGTCGGGATTACATGCAGTTATTATGGTATCCCTCTTTATAATTCCCTGGAAGAACTGCTTGAGGCTCTGCCGTTTTGATTTATACAATTTCTAAAACTTGTACTTGCTGCAATGGCAAGTGTGGTTTTCGCTCAGAAAAGTGATGTTATGCCAGTTTTGGGGGCAAAATCAAAAAAAGCGGCACTGCCGCTTTTTTTGATTTCCAGTGAAAGTTTAGATCAGACACTCTCCTGTCATGGCTGCAGGCTGAGGTATTCCCATAAGTTTCAGAATAGTAGGAGCTACGTCAGCAAGCTTTCCGTCTTTAACATGCTCGACTCCGGCGTTGATGACGATGAACTGCACGAGGTTGAGTGAGTGTGCAGTGTTAGGAGTGCTGTCGGCGTTGAGAGCGTGGTCAGCGTTTCCGTGGTCTGCAGTAAGAAGGATTGCGTAGTCCTGTGCGATAGCAGCTTCCACTACCTCTTTGACACATCTGTCAATCCTTGCCACAGCGCGGCAGATGGCAGGATAGACTCCTGTGTGTCCGACCATGTCTCCGTTTGCGAAGTTGAGGATGATGAGGTCCTCTTTTCCGGTGTTGATAGCCTCTACGAGTTTCTCGGTAACCTCCGGAGCACTCATCTCAGGGAGAAGGTCGTATGTAGCTACCTTAGGGGAATTTACAAGTATTCTGTCCTCGTTCTCAAAAGGAGTCTCGCGTCCTCCGTTGAAGAAGAATGTTACGTGAGCGTATTTCTCTGTCTCTGCGATGCGGAGCTGGCGTTTTCCTGCCTTTGCCACTACCTCTCCGAGAGTTTCCTGTACGTTTTCCTTGTCGAAAAGTATGTGGAGACCCTGGAACTTGTCATCGTAAGGAGTGAGACAGCAGTAGTAGAGAGGCAGAGTCTTCATTCCGAAATCAGGCTGGTCTTCCTGAGTGAGGACTGAAGTGATCTCCCTTGCACGGTCATTCCTGAAGTTGAAGAAGATGACTGCATCGCCTTCCTGGATAGTTCCCAAAGCGTTTCCGTCAGCACCTGTAATGCATATAGGCTTGATGAACTCGTCGGTCACCCCTTCGTCGTATGAAGCCTGTATGGCGTCAGTGGCAGAAGTTGCCTTCGCACCCTCTCCCTTTACCAGAAGGTCGTATGCGAGCTTTACTCTCTCCCATCTCTTGTCCCTGTCCATTGCATAGTAGCGGCCGCATACAGAAGCCACTTTTCCTGTGCTCTCGGCCATTTTCGCCTCGAGAGCCTCAATGAAGCCCTTTCCGCTCTTAGGGTCTGTGTCACGGCCGTCCATGAAACAGTGTACGAATACGTTTTCAAGACCGTACTGCTTTGCAACGGCAAGGAATTCATATACATGCTCAAGTGAACTGTGGACTCCTCCTGTTGAAGTAAGGCCCATAAGGTGAAGCTGCTTTCCTGACTGGGCCACATAGTCGTATGCTGCCTTGATTTCCTTGTTCTCAAGAAGCTTGTGGTCGCGGCAGGCCATGTTGATTTTTACGAGGTCCTGATAGACCACCCTTCCTGCACCGAGGTTGAGGTGTCCTACCTCCGAATTTCCCATCTGTCCTGCAGGAAGACCTACCGCTTCTCCGCAAGCCACAAGATGGCTGAAAGGATATTTCTCTCTCAGTGAATCAATGTAAGGAGCGCCCTGAGTGAAAATGGCGTTTGTCCAGTCGTGTTTGCCCTCGCCCCAGCCGTCGAGGATCATAAGAAGTGTTTTCTTGCTCATATTGTATAGAGTTTAATTTATTACTTCAATATTTGTGCAATAAGGTCGAATGAGCACAATTATTGCTAAATTTGTCAGGATATATCAATATACCCGGTTTATGTGCAAAGCACAAAGATAGTCATTTGTATGTAATCGGATAGTATAGAATCGAGTAAATTATGGCAGAAAGAAAACGTAAGGGCGGCAAAGACCGCAGCCGCAGCGCAAAAAAAGCAAAAAAGACATATCCTGAGTTTGAAGGAAGGGTACAGATGACAAGAGACGGATATGCATTCATTATAGTTGACGGAGAGGAAGATGACATCTATGTGAGGGCGACAAAGACGCGCGGTGCTCTTAACGGGGACATAGTGAGAGTGGCTGTTACCAGAGAAAAGACAGACCGCCAGAGAAAGGAAGGCGAGGTCCTGGAAATCCTGGAAAGGTCGCGCAAGCCTTTCGTCGGCATACTCCATATCGTCGGCGACCAGGCTTGGGTGCTGATGGAAAGCCGAGTGATGCCATACGACATAGTCATTCCGGTAGCATCCCCGGCTCCTGTGACTTACCGCAGAAGGGCGGACAAAGGACAGTCCCTGGCAGACAAGGACCGGAAACCGGAAGATATTGCAGGCAGCCTGAAGCCGCTCGGCAAGGCATTGTTTGCGGTGAACGGACTTTATGAGACAGTTGACGGGAAAAAGCAGGAGATGACAGCACGTTCGGGAATGAAGGTCGCGGCTCTTGTGGATAAATGGGACAGGAAGGATCCGAACCCGACAGGTCATCTTATAGATGTTTTAGGAGAGCCCGGGGACAATGATACTGAGATGCATGCGATACTTGCAGAGTATTCGCTCCCTTATCGTTTTGAACCCGAGGTGGAAAATGCGGCAGACAGCATATCGGAAGAGATTACTGAAGAGGACGTTAAGGAACGCAGGGATTTCAGGGATGTTCTTACCCTTACCATAGACCCTGCCGATGCAAAAGACTTTGACGATGCTCTCTCGTTCAGGAAACTTGACAACGGAAACTACGAGGTGGGAGTCCATATCGCTGATGTAACACATTATGTAAGACCAGGTTCTGTGGTGGATGAGGAGGCCAGGAACAGGGGCACTTCAGTATATCTCGTGGACAGGACAGTACCGATGCTTCCCGAGAAGCTTTCCAACAAGCTATGCTCCCTCCGTCCTGCTGAAACCAAACTTACATTCTCGGCAGTGTTTGAAATGACACCTCTTGCAAAAGTCGTTTCGCAGTGGTTCGGCCGTACTGTCATAAATTCAGACTACCGTTTTGCTTACGAAACAGCGCAGCAGATAATAGATGCAGGCCAGAAGGCCATGACTATGGAACTCAGGGGCGGAACAGACGGAAAGCACGGGAAAATCGCAGACCCTATACTGGAGGCATCTCCGGAGGCTGCAAAGGAAAGGGCGGAGCATCACGAGGACGGAGCCGTTATGGGAGAGGGAGTTACCGAAGGATGCATCATTCCTGACGAACTTAAGGAAGCGGTCCTGATAATGCACAGCCTCGCATCAAAGCTCCGCAAGAAAAGATTCGCGGCAGGAGCCATAAGCTTCGAGAGACCGGAAATGAAGGTTGAGGTCGATGAAAAGGGACGTCCTGTAAGGGTTTATCAGAAAATAACCAAGGAGGCAAACTGGCTTATAGAGGAATTTATGTTGCTCGCAAACCGCAGTGTGGCGGAATTTGTGGCGAAGGGATGCAAGAAGAGTTCGGCTCCGGCATCATCTCTCGGATATCTCTGCCTAAAGCCTGAAGATGTGGCAAAGAATGCAGCAAAATCCAAGGCCAAGACATTCGTTTACCGTATCCACGACGAGCCCAATATGGAAAGGCTCGACAGCCTGCGTTCTTTCGTCCATAATTTCGGCTATGAAATGGGTCCTGCGGAAAACGGAAAGGAAATCGCGAAGGAACTTAACGGACTTCTTTCGCAGGCAAAGGACAGACCTGAGTTCAATGTTATAGAACTTCTGTCTTTGAGGACAATGGCCAAGGCCCGCTACAGTACAGACAATGTCGGACACTACGGACTTGCTTTCAAATACTACACTCACTTCACATCTCCTATCAGAAGATATCCAGATATGATGGTGCACAGGCTTTTAGCTCTCTATCTTGATGAAGCTGCGTCCCAGAAGAAGGATTATTACGAAGGCCAGTGCAAATACGCTTCAGAAAGGGAAATCGTGGCAGCAGAAGCCGAGCGTGCAAGCATAAAGTACAAACTCGTCGAGTTCATGCAGGACAAGGTAGGCTTTGAGTTTGAAGGCCGTATCTCCGGACTTACCGAATGGGGAATGTATGTGGAGATTGAGCCGACCAAGATAGAAGGTATGGTATCTCTGCGCGACATCAAGTCCGACTTCTTCGAGTTTGATCAGGACCACTACAGGATAGTCGGCAGAAGAACCAAGGTTGTCTATAATCTCGGCGATACTGTAAAGGTAAGGGTGAAGAAAACAAATCTTGAACAGAAACTTCTTGATTATGAACTTATTCAGACTGGTCTTGAGGAGAGGGATCCTGACTTTACGGGATCTTCAGAAACAGGCAGTGTCAAAGGTTCCGGCAAGCAGTCCCGTAAGGAAAAGGTCCGCAAGGCCATAAAGGACTCGAAGAACAAGAAGAAGACTGCCGGAAAGAAGACCTCAGGCAAGAAGTCCAAGGATAAGAAATCACAGTCGAAGAAGCGTTAGCCAGAAAGGGGCTAAAAAGTATTAGTCAAGCCCCTTTTCCTTGTTTTTCGGTTAGGTCAACCTCGACCTTGCTCCGAAATATTCAATTCTCAGAGAGTTATTCTGACTTTTGGGTTCACCCTCATTATTTTCACTTTACTTAATCATTCATGAAAAGCATTCTAATCTTTTTCTTAATCTGTTTTTCAGTTTCATCATATAGCAAGGACACAGCTGTCTGTGTAAAGTTGGATTCGGCAGAAGCGTTCATGGAGTCCGCACCTGACAAGTCATTGAAAATCATAGAATCCACAGACAGGGCATCCCTGAAATCCAAGAGATTGAAGGCACGGTTTGCCCTGCTGTATTCCATGGCATTGGACAAGAACTACATAGATATCGCAAATGACAGCATCATAGCACCGGCCATCAAATGGTACAAAAATCACGGCACAGCGGATGAAAAAATCCGGATGAACTACTACACCGGAATAACATACTATAATGCAGGAAGAATGGAAGCGGCGATGGACTGGTTCATAAATGCGGACAAGTACGCGGAACAGGCGACGGATGAAAGGCTTCTCGGCAGACTATATAAAGTCCAGAGTCTGATTTACGCTGACAATTTCAACCACGACCTTGCTCTGGCCTGTGCAAAAAAATCTGCTGAACATTACCTGGCAGCCAAAGACATAGACAAGTATGCCGGTGTCATGGATGACGTCGCCTTATATTACAACGTTCTTAACTGCAAGGACAGTTGCGATATGGCCTTGGACAGAATCAAGCCTTACCTCGAAAGTCTGTCTGAGCTTAACAGAAGCAGCTATTATGATGTCTTGATCCAGCAAAATAAATATTCCACAGAAGTTTTGGACAATATCAGCCGGTATCTGGGCACCACCTCCCCGGAATATATTTCCTGGGGAACAGTCGCAGAAGCATATCTGAGAAACGGATATGTCGACTCTGCAATGGCCGCAATGCGGCAATATAAGACATATAATGATGATTTTGAAGAAAATGCAGCCTGTCAGGTCATCATGGCCGATATATATGATTCTCTCGGACGATATGAAGAGGCGCTGGATTGCTATAAAAAATACATATTCCTGACAGACCGGCAGGACATGTATATTTTCAATCACGACATAAAGTATCTCAAGCAGGAACAAAACCATGAAATCATGCTGTCAAGACACCAGCAACTGCTGCTGATCTCTGCGCTGGTACTCATAATATTATTATTGTCTGCAACTGTTGCCATACTTTATATCAAGAGAAAAAAAGAAAAATACGAGTTGCTGTACACCAAAGCCGTGATAGAATCCGGTATACTTAAGAAAAAGCTCAAATCATCAGACATATCGAGCGCGTCAAAACATATCATCAGCGGGAGGATGACCTTGTTGAACAAGCTGATGGCAGCATGTATTGCCGATAATAACACAGCAGACAGTTCTGCATATAAGGAAATGGAAAAACTAGTGGCCAACAAATCGGAATTTATGGACTCTACCAGACTTTCCATAGCAAACCTTTGCCCGGAATTCATAACTTTCCTCGAAAACAAGACTCTTACTACCGATGAGATTAATTACTGCTGCCTCTATATCCTCGGACTCAAAGGGAAGGAAATAGGAAATTACATAGAGCTGAAAAGACACTATGTAAAGTATGCCTACCCTATCAGAAGAAAACTGGAGCTTTCAGAGAATGATGTCAACCTGGGTCCATATCTCATCGGCCTTTTCAAAAAATTCAATAATTGAATACTTGGTTCCCGCTAAAATACCCGTTTTTCCCGGGGCGTAAAACTCGTAGAAGGAAGTCTTGGTGAGTTATTTTGTAATACGTTGATTTATTGTGAAATAAATTAGTAAGAAGAAAACTTTTTATATCATCCGTAAAACTTTTTTTCTGTAATTTTGAGTTAGGCATTAAGTAAAACTAAAACTTTTTAGTTGTGAAACTCTTTAACCAACTAACCGCAATCTTTGTAATGACAATTTCATTACTGAGTTCATGTAATGTAGATTCTACATTGCCTGATGCTACTAAAGAAAGTTCGGAATACTATGTAGTAGCTTCTGAACCTGAATTCTCTTCTGAGTATGACAGACAAATCAGTCTGTTTACTAAAGCAGTCCGCAATGCCATAGCCAACAATGAAAGTTTCAGAGGTCTGATAAAAAAGCAGTCGTCTCTAATGCTGACCGGAGACTTTGACGTTCTGATGAATACTATTTCTGATACGCAAGTAGAGGTCTCTGATAAGAATATTTTGACCAAAGGAGCAAGAAGCTCGATGACCGTGAATGACTTGCTGCGCTCTTATCTTCCTGAAGATGTTAAGACAAAATCTACAGGAAATAATATTATAGAAGATTTGCAAAGCCGGTATCCTGATTTGCAGATTTCTGTTCCAGTACACTCTGATAACTGGAATCCTGACACATATACGCCTGTTGTAGCATTCAGACCAGAAGATTATCAGGATTCTACAGTAACGGTGATTCCGGGATATGATGCAGAGGGAAATTTTGTATGGGTCGATGCTGTCAATGTTCCGGATAAGCCGGTTATTGTAGTAGGTGAAAGCGAAAGAGCTGCAAATAATATACGGATTCCTATAGAGGAAAATAAGAATCAAAAGCCTACGGCTCCAACAGGATTAATTACTTTCGTACCTGCAAACAGCATCATTTTATCTTGGAATCACAGCGGTGCTGCTGATGGATATGCAATCTATAGAAAGCAATCCGGTGAAAGTAAATTCACTAAAATAGGAGTATCAGAAGGTGCAGATAATAAAACATACGAAGATAAATACCTTCGTTCAAATGCCACTTATGCTTATTATGTCGTAGCTTACTGTTATTCTGATATTTCTTCAGGCAGTTCATTTAGAAAATTGAGAGTAGAATCAGACGCGTCGAATACTGTAGTTGTAATGGCTCCTGAAGTTTTAGAGCCGCTTTCCTATTTTGAAGCTGTTACCAGTGGAAAGCAGGTAGAATTAAGATGGAATAATGACGGACATACAGACAATGACGTAATCATCGAGTATAAAGCCCCTGGAATAGGAATAACAGAATACCAGAGTCTTCTTGAGACTACAGGAGCATGTAATAACTATATATACAATAGTCCATTTAAAGGCACTCAAGTTGATTACCGTGCATATCGCAGCAACGGCATCGGAGCCTCCGATGCAGTATATGACTATATTTATCCACCTTATCGAAATGCAGCAGATTATGCCCTTGTTTATGTTAAAAGTATAAGTTATACTGATAATAGAGTAGAAAGGTGGCCTGCTGGCAAGCCGGAATTTTTCCTTAAGATAGTAGGAACAGACGGAAAGGGAAATACAGTGGAATTGCAGGATGAAATTGAGTTTCTCTTCAGCAGTTTAAGTGACAAACGTGAGAAAATTGAATATTTTAACAATAGGTTGGTTCATACTTGGGCACCAATAAACGAGGCTAGCTGGTATTCAGCAATAACCTTTTATTTAGAAGAATGGGATGCTGCACAAAAAATAAAGGAATTTACAGCCAATGCACATATTAACTATAAAGATACATTGGGTTTAGAGGCTGGTGTAGGTGCCGGAATAACTGTTGATTTCTCTGAAGCAGGGGAGAAGTGCGGTAGAACCTATACAAATTATTTCGATAATCCTGAGGTTGAGTTACTTTTCCCTAATTACGGTGCAAAAATAAGATTGAGCGAAAAACCATAATGCAACGACTGGTTTGTATTATATTTTCTTTATATTACAAATGAATTAAAAATCATATTATATGAAAAGAACTATTGTACTAATCTTGCTGCTTGTCTCTATGGCAGTATATTCGTCAGCCGGGGAAAAGGGAGGAAACCCGTACTATAAAACCGGTTATAAAGGAAGCATTGGAATGCACCTCGGAGGAATAAACGCTCGTTTAGGTGAATTCGGATTTACGACAATACACGGAAAATCTTTCGGTAACGGAGTGTTTCTTGGTGGTGGAATCGGTCTGAATTATCCTATATTAGATTTAGATATAGACGTGTGTCTTACTGTTCCTATCTTTATTGATGCTAAATATTCTGTACTTGACCAAAGGGTTTCACCTTTTGTTGAAGCTAAGATTGGAACCATGTTTTTTTATGGGTCAGATTGGGGAATGTTTCTTTCACCTGTTCTTGGTGTAGATATAGGCAGATGGTCTATTTTTGTGTCCTATGAATTGCGGCAGAATTACGAGATTAAAGACAATTGTATGCTGGTCGGCTTCTCATGGAATTTCTAAAATTTTTTCTAACATATTTGAGTCCGGTCTAATGACCTTGAGAGTCAAATATGTTAGAAAATAATGTAATATAGAAAAACATTAATGTCCGGAGAAAAAATCTCCGTTAGTGTTTAATAAATTAAATTTTAATAAGTTACAAGGAAAAATTTATTTTTCGATTAGAACTCGTAAGTTTGCGGAACGGCATTAGAGCCAATTCTTGCAGACTATGAATAAAGGCAAAA
>URDD01000056.1 GCA_900546395.1 uncultured Bacteroidales bacterium
AATAGCCATATATTTTTAGTGATTTGGATGACAGTAGGAAAACCGTGGCCACCCTCGGCCCGTTAGAGGGAGGGACCCGCACCGAAGGTGTGGGAGGGATTTAGTTTTCCGTTGTCATCCAAATCTGATTATTGTACTTATAGAAAAAAAGTGACCTCAAAGTCTTATGACTTTTGGGTCACCCCCTTTTACTATATGCAATTATTGTTTTCAGCGTATTTTGTATGCGCATACAAGAAGATAGGCAGCGCAGCAGATTGTTACGGCAATTCCTCCGGCAATTCCCCATATTCCCATGGCCATCCCGACAGCAGGAGTTATTATTCCGCCTCCTGCTACAGCTGTAATCATAAGTCCTGAAATACGGTTTGCATTGTCTGGCATGGCGTTGAGGGCTTTTGCATAAATCACTGAAAATATTGATGAAGCGAAGAAGCCTGTGGCTCCTATACCTATGAGGTCTATAGTAGGATTTTGTATTATGGCCAATATTGCCAACGAGACAAGACACAGTATCATATTCCATTTGAAATAAGTAGTCCCTGACATCTTTGCTAGAAGGACAGTTCCTATAAGGGCTCCGACAGTGCGGCATATAAAGTAAATCTGTGGTGCGATTTTGGCGTCTTCAAGAGCCCAGGAAAACCGGGCTGCCATAATTTTGGAACTTAGGAAATTTGTTGATACATCTATTCCGACGATACAAAGAATACCGATGAAAAGTAGTAATATTGTCTTGTCTTTGAGAAGAGATAATGTTGCGGAAAACGAAACATCAGCATTTTTTCCGGATAATTCTTCTTTTGGCAAAGGTGTAGCCAGCAGCCATATTGCTGACAGCAGGGTAATGCCCCCAAGTATAGGAAAGCACATATACCAATTCTCTTCCCCGAATCTGGATACTGCAAGCAGTACTATCTCCGGACCGGCAAGCGACGAGAGTGCCTTGATTACCTGTCCTGCGTTAAGTCCGCTCGTAAGCAGCTTGTCATTTGTTATGACATTGTTCAAGAGTGGATTTAGGGAAACTTGCAGAATAGCGTTTCCTATGCCTAACATAGCATAGGCGGCCATACAACTCATACTGCTGAAATGTATAAGAGGGAGTATGGAGCCTATGACAGTTATAGCCATACTTGTCAGAACAGTGGATTTCCTTCCTATCCTGTTCATGAAGTTCCCTACAGGTATTCCAAGAAACAGAAACCATATAAAAACCAAAGACGGTACGAATCCTGTCATCTGGTCAGACCATCCGAATGATTTCTGGACATAGTCAGAAGAGAATCCCACTATATCGCAGAAGCCCATTACAAAAAAACCGAACAGAACCGGAAGGGCATATATGATAGATTTGTTTTTCATTGTGTGCGTTTTTATTTATTCTGTTTTGCTGTCAATTGCGTTCAATGCGTATGCATATGCTCCGAGGGATATCGAAGTGCTCGCCCCTAATGAGGAAAGTGCAATACCGCTTTTCTTCCGGTTTGAATATCTTGCTTTTTGTGTTGACATAGGCACTTCGACAAGGGACGATTCGTCCTTCAGAAATTCGGACATGCCTGTTTCGTCTTCCAGGTTGAATACCTCCATCTGAAGACAAGGAAAAGAATTTCCTGAAAAAGTTCCGACCGATCTTCCGAGTTCTTCCATTATTCCAGGGATTATATATTTGTAGGCAGCCGATATTCCTCCTCCTATTACTACTATTCCGTCTATGATATCAAGCGCTCTTATTATGGAGTCAGCTGCGATTTCTCCCAGTTCTCTGAAACTCTCTTTTGCGGCTGACGGGTCGCCATCCTTCAGTCCTTCGGCTATTTCAAATATTTCTTTTGGGCTCAGGTCCGCCGTACTGCCAGTGAGTTCAGAATAAACTCTTTTTACAGCTCTTATGCTTACACTTTCTTCTGCTATCATCTCAGGATACTTTTTGTTGCGCATAAGCCAGACATCGCCTCCGCAGCCGTTGTCTCCGCAAAGAAGCTGCCCGTTTATTGAAACGCCGCATCCGAATCCTGTCCCTAAAGTGATACCTATAAGGTTCTTGTAGCGTTTTGTGCTGCCGGATTTTTCCAGTTTGTTGTTGATTTGCGGGAGAACTCCTGCGATTGCTTCTCCAAGGGCAAACAAGTTCCCGTCATTGTTTATATATACGGGCAATCCGAATCTGTTTCTGAGGTATGGCCCCAATGCTATTCCTCCTCTGAAGCATTTGAAATTAGGCAGATCGCCTATTATTCCTGCGTGGTAGTCAGCCGGACCGGGAAAGGCGAAACTTATGGCCGCAGGTGCTTCTTCCAGCTGCTCCATCAGCAGTTCGAATCCTTTGGATATTTGGGAAAGACACCCGTTAAGACTGTCAGTTATTGCATCAAGCCTTACGGGCGAAGTTATTTCTTTGCATCCTTTTATCGCGGTAAAAACGAAGTTTGTTCCTCCTGCATCAAGTGTAAGAACAATTCTGTTGTCACTTTCGTACATATTTCCTGGTTATATAGTTTTTATTTTACTTGTTTAATCTATATTTTAATATGTATGAACATATTTTGGATGTGCAAATATAGAGAAATAATTCAAAAGCAACAGATAAAGTTCGTTTTTTTGTAAAAACAGTTATCGTTCAGCTGTTATGGTGTAGGTAAAACTGTCTGCCCGGTAGTATCCTATATTATACTCCACAGGTTCTCCGTTTATATCATATACGAATCTTTTCCTTCTGAGAATCGGGTCGTTTTCGGAAATTTTCAGTTTGGAACTTACTATAGAGCCTGCCAGAGATGCTGAAATCTCTTCTACAGAAGTATGTACGATTATGCCATAGTTCTTTTCGAGTATTTCATATAGAGGAAGTGCAAAGTTTTCGTCCATTTTTATATCGTATTTCGGGTTGAAGTACGATACAAATACTACGAACGGGAAATCCTTGTGTCCACGGACTCTTTCCAGTTTCAGGCAATACTGCTCGCCGGTTTCTTCCATTCCAAAAAAGCTTTTCACTTTTTCCGGAGGAACTTCCAGTGACACATGGAGTTCGTAGTTTCTGATCTCTATTCCCATCTTATGCATTTCCTGTGAAAAACTCAGCCAGTTTTTCACGCCGCTGGTTACAACCCTTTTTTCAACCCATGTCCCAAGTCCTTTTCTTCTGCAGAGAACTCCCTCATATACGAGCTTGTTAATGGCTTGGCGAAGGGTATTTCTTGACATGTGCAGACTTTTTGCCAGTTCGACTTCCGTCGGCAGGAGTTTGCCGTTGCTGTATTCCGGAAGTGATATCATTTCAAGAATTGCTTCTTCAGCCTGTATATATTTAGGTTTTTTCGATTCTCTTTCCATTTGCGAAGTAGTAGTTATTGTGAATTTCAGTAGGAATCTTAATCTTTTCTACGGAAAAACGATCAATTTTCAAGTGTTTTGCAAATTTAAGTAAAAAATCATTGCTCTATAAAATAATTTCATATATTTGCACAAAAATTAAGTTTGTTCATACATATTGTTTAATAAGATGAGACATAGTAATTATGACAAATACCCTTCCACTAAATTTGAAGGGTATCTGGTCAAAGGATGGGAAAAGATCAGGGAAGAACTTGCTGAAGCCTGCAGCGGGATTCTTGCTGTTGATTTGTATTCAGGCACGTACGAGGATGAAATAATTTCTGAATTGTCTGTGGGCTTTGATAAGGTAATCCGTACTTCAGAACTTATGAAAAGTGAGGATGAGATTGTCAGGATGACAGCACCGTTTATGACAGATGATGTTCTGTTCGGTTATCTTACAAATCTGAGGATTCTTGATTTCTTCAATGTCGGCAAACTTGAGCAGACCGCGGAATCTCTCGGACATGAAAAATCCAAGGTGCTCGTGATAGGTCCCGGAGCTTCTTTAGCTGTACCGGAAGGTAGTCTGTTGGCTTATGTGGATATGGCCAGGTGGGAGATTCAGCAGCGTTTTCGCAGGCACGAGGTAAAAGGTCTGGGTGTTGATAATAGGAGTGATGCGGTTTCTATACAGTATAAGAGAGGTCTCTTTATTGATTGGAGAGTTCTTGACCTCTATAAGGACAAGATAATGGATAAGGTGTCTTTCTGGATTGATACCAATGACTCTGCAAACCCTAAAATGATAGATAGGAAGACATTCTTCAAGGGAATGGATCTTACTTCATCATCTCCTTTCCGTGTAGTGCCTTTCTTTGATCAGGCTCCATGGGGAGGGCAGTGGATGAAAGATGTGTGTGACTTGGATAGAAGCTGTCCTAATTACGGATGGTGTTTTGATTGTGTCCCTGAAGAAAACAGTCTTTATTTTGAAGTAAACGGCACAAGGTTCGAACTTCCTTCTCAGGATTTGATATTGTGCCGCAGCCGTGAAGTCCTGGGCGAAATAGTAGAGGCACGCTTTGGAAAGGATTTTCCTATAAGATTTGACTTTCTGGATACCATGGGAGGAGGTAATCTCAGTCTTCAGGTCCATCCTACCACTCAGTTTATACATGAAAATATGGGTATGCACTATACTCAGGACGAGAGTTATTATCTTCTTGATGCAGAGGAAGGCGCTACGGTATATCTCGGTGTCAGGAATGGAATTGACAAGGATGAGATGCTTGAAGACCTCAGGGCTGCCCAGCGTGGTGAAATCGTATTTGATGCAGAAAAGTATGTGAATAAGATACCTGCAAAAAAGCACGACCATTATCTCATACCGGGTGGTACTATACACTGTTCCGGTGCCGGCAGTCTTGTTCTGGAAATCAGTGCTACGCCAAACCTCTTTACTTTCAAGTTGTGGGACTGGCAGAGACTTGGACTGGACGGAAAGCCGAGACCTATTAATGTAGAGCGAGGAAGCAAGGTGATTGCATGGAACAGAAATACTGACTATGTGTTTGAACATCTCGCAAACCATTTTGAAAAGATATCCGAAGGTGAAGGATGGGATGAGATAAAAACCGGACTTCATCCGAATGAATTTATAGAAACCAGAAGGACTCGTTTCAGTGTACCTGTCACACATTATACTGAAGGCGGGGTGCATGTCCTCAATCTTGTAGAGGGAGAGGAAGCGGTCGTAGAGAGCCCTGACGGAAGTTTCAGTCCTTTTGTTGTGCATTATGCAGAGACATTTATTATACCGGGGTCTATAAAATCTTATACTATAAGGCCTTATGGTAAGTCTGAGGGTAAGGAATGCATGACAGTCAAGGCATATGTCAGATATCACGCATAATTCCGGTTTTGTTTCTGCCTTGAAATGAACTGTTTGACACTAAATTATTAACATAAAATTTTATGAAATCATCTAAACTTGTTGAAGGCTTTGCCGCCTGTGCGGAATACCTTGCTTTTGCGAGGTCTTTCCTCATTGCTGCTATTGTCTTCATTTGTGCAGGCGTCACACAGACGGCTTTTGCACAGACTGGAACGATTACAGTTACGGGAAAAGTCACTTGTAACGGTGTAGGAGTCATAGGTGCTTCGGTTATGGCAAAGGGCACAACAGTCGGCGCTATTACTGATTTTGACGGTGCATATACTGTCAAAGTGGAACCGGATGCTGTTCTTGTCGTTTCAGCAATAGGATATTCATCATCTGAAGCTCCTGTAAACGGAAGAACCAAATTGGATTTTTCAATTTCTGAGGAGTCTCTCCAGCTTGAAGGTACTGTTGTGGTCGGATATGGAGTACAGAAAAAGGTAAACCTTACCGGTGCGGTCGCAAGTGTTTCTACGGAAGAACTTGAGGGAAAGCCTATTGCCAATGTGCTTGAAGGACTTCAGGGTACAACTCCCGGACTTGTTATCCAGCAGGGATCTTCTACTCCAGGTTCTGCTCCTACTATGAACATCCGAGGCTTCAATACTATGAACAATAATGATCCGCTTGTTATCATTGATGGTATCGAGGGGTCGCTCGCTAACCTTAACCCTTCTGACATTGATCAGATTTCAGTTCTGAAAGATGCTTCTTCAACTGCCATTTACGGATCAAGGGCATCCAACGGTGTCATCCTTGTTACAACTAAAAAAGGTAAGGAAGGTAAAGTCGAAGTGAATTACAATATGACTGCAGGATTCCAGCAGCCTACTTCTCTTCCTACAGTAGTTGATTCATGGATTTATGCAGAACTTTATAATGAGGCGGCTGTCAATTCCGGAAGGTCAACTAAATTTACTGCAGAAGATATCGCAAGCTACAGGAATGGCGGACCTAACTGCAAATGGATAGAGGAAATATACAGGAGAAGGGCTTCTCAGCACTCCCACAATCTTTCTGTTACAGGAGGTACAGAAAGCCTGTCTTATATGGCATCAGTAGGATACCTCGGCCAGAATTCTCTTTTCAAAGGGCCTGACTATGGATATGACAGGTACAATGCACGTCTCAACCTAAGCCATAAGGTGAATAAGGTCCTTACAGTCAGCTTCACATCACAGTTTACACGCAATGATATTAAGGATCATGCATACTGGACCGAATGGATTATCGAGCAGTGTAACCGTATGCCTGCAATCTATGATATCAAAACTCCGGAAGGTGCTTATAATTATCCTTCAGGATCCAATAATAATGCATTGGAGAGGCTTGAGACAGGAGGATACCGCAGAAGTGTAAACGATGATATGAGCGGAACCATCGCAGCCGATATCAATATTGTAAAGGGACTTAAACTCGCTCTTCAGGGAGGTGCCCGCTATATAAACAACAATACTCACGAGAACAGAAAGGCATCTGACAATCCTTTGTCCGGTGATAAGGAAAATCATATCAGCGAGACATTTGACCGCAGTACGAAATATACGGCAAGCGCCATCCTTTCATACAATACGACATTTAAGGAGAAACACTCTTTCGGCGCTCTTGTCGGATATGGATATGAAGGAGAAAGAGCTAAGAATTTCGGAACTACAAGGGTCACAGAAGACCATAAATATGATGTTATGGTCGGTACTGTGAACGGAACTGAAAAACTTCCGGTTACCAACTGGAGCGGTGCGTCTGACTGGTCTTTGTATTCAGTTTTCGGCCGTTTGAACTACAACTATGACGAAAAATATCTTCTTGAATTCAACTTGAGAAATGACTATTCGTCTTATTTTGCAAAAGGAAACCGTTCAGGACTTTTCCCTTCGCTTTCAGCAGGTTGGAGAATCTCTCAGGAAAACTTCTGGAAAGGTGTGCGTCCATATATTTCTTCAATGAAAATCAGAGGTTCATGGGGTCTTGTAGGAAACAACAGAATCGGCGCTTACCGCTATATGCAGGCTGTTTCCGTTACTGACGGAATGGTGTTCGGTGACCAGTCTGCCCCTACTGCAAGTTTTTCTTCTGCCAACCCTGACATTAAATGGGAAACTACACGTATGGCTGACATAGGAATTGATATGGGCTTCCTTAAAGACAATCTTACCTTCTCATTTGACTATTTCAACAATATGACAAGGGATATTCTTGTAAGTTTGTCTGTCCCCGGTATTTTCGGAAACGGATCTCCTATTTCAAATGCTGCCAAGGTCAAGACACAGGGATGGGAGTTTGCTATCAACTATCATTTTGATACAGGTATCGTAAAGCACAATCTTTCCGGAAATGTTTCCGACAGCTGGAACAAGGTGATAAGTACACGTGGCAATGACTTGTATTATGGCTCTGACGTGGTTACAGTAATTAAGGAAGGTTATCCTCTATATTCATATTATGCACTTAGAAATGACGGATTCTTCCAGAGTGACGAAGAGGCGGCATCCAGTGCTCATCTGGTAGGTGTCGAGCCTAAAGCCGGAGATATCAAGTATATTGATAAGAATGATGACGGAAAAATCGACGATGATGACCGTTTTGTTGTAGGTAATGACTTTCCGAGATATACTTTCGGATTGAGCTATGGCCTTGAGGTAAAAGGATTTTTCTTCTCCTTCCTGCTTCAGGGAGTCGGTATGAGAAGCCGCTGGATGAGAGGTGAAGGCGTAGAGGCGTTCCATAACAATAATGAAGGACCTGTCCTTGATTTCCATATGGACCGCTGGACTCCGGCCAACCCAGATGCTTCTTATCCGAGACTTACAATGGGGGCAGAGTCAACTAACAATGCTACCAAGTCTGATTTCTGGATTCAGAATGCTGCATATCTCAGAATAAAGAATGTGCAGATAGGCTATAATTTCCCTAAGCATCTTCTTGAAAAGATACGTTTCAAGGATCTTCAGCTGTATCTCTCATGTGAGAATCCTTACGTATTCTCCGGAATGAAGGGAGGATGGGACCCCGAATACAATGCCGACGGTTCCGGACGTGCCTATCCTGTAGCAAGAGTCTGGTCTGTAGGTCTGAATGTTAAATTCTAATAGGAGGTGACATATATGAAAAATACAATATATACTTTGCTATTTGCTGCAGGAATACTCTCAGCGGCATCATGTGTCAAGCTTGACACCGCTCCATACGACAAAGTTACTGATCTCACCTATTGGAGCGAGGATAAAGGTGCTGCATTGGCTACCTTGAACAGTTGTTACGGAAGTATGTACAGTTTTGCTGAGATTATGGCTTCGGAGGGTGCTACTGACAATGCTTACGTAAAAGGTCTCAATACTACCCAGCCTATCGCCAACGGAGCATATGGTACTGACAACGGATATGTAAAATCTATCTGGGACCATTATTATACAAGTATCAGAATTTGTAATGAGCTTCTTACCAATATTGACAAAGTTCCTGAACTTGCTCCTGAACTTAAAGCCCGTTATATTGCAGAGTGTCTGACGCTCAGGTCATTGTTCTATTATGAACTTTATACAAGATTCGGGGATATTCCTTATTCGGAAAAACCGTTAAGCGTAGAGGAAAGCGAAACTATTTCAAGGACAGACAGGGCTACCGTGCTTTCAAACGTGATACGCGACCTGAATACTGCTATAAATTCCAAAGCTCTTCCTGCTTCGTATTCTGGAGGTGACAGAGGCCGCATAACTTTAGGAGCGGCAAAGGCTGTGCTTGCAAAAGTCTATCTTTTCGAAGGAGACTTTGCGAAAGTAAAGGAGATTACAGACGATATAATGACTACAGGACCGTACAAACTGTTTGGCAGTTATTCCGGCCTTTTCGAAATAGAAAATGAGTACAATAGTGAAGTGATTCTCGACATTCAGTACTCTCCGTCTCTGAGAGAGTTCAGCATGAGAGAAGGAGAGGCGGGTTTCCTTCCTCCTTCAATGGGAGGATATTGCAGTATTGCTCCTACTCAGGAACTCGTTGACAGCTATATTATGCTTAATGGCAAATCGATTAAAGATGCCGGGTCTGAATACAATGAGTCAAAACCTTATGAGAACCGTGACCCTCGTCTTGCCGCCACTATAGTGTATACCGGCAACAGTTACAGGATGGCTGACGGCAGCGATACAGTGATAGACTGTACAAGTCCTGACAGCAGGGACGCTTTCGGCACTACTTCAGATGTGACCCCTACAGGATATTATCTGAAAAAATGGTGGGATAACAAATACCGTCTTACTCTTATGTCCGGCTTGAATATAACAGTTATCCGTTATGCGGATATACTTCTTATGAATGCAGAGGCCGCTGTCGAACTGAACCAGATGAATGAGACTGTGTGGAACAACACTATACGCCTTATACGCCAGCGTGCAGGCTTTACTTCTGCAGGGGCTCTCGATTTTGACCCTCAGGCTGATCTCAGAAGCGTGGTACGCAACGAGCGCCGTTGTGAACTTGCGTTTGAAGGTGCCCGCTTTAAGGATATAATCAGGTGGAAGATTGCAGATAAAGTTCTTAACGGCAATGTGCACGGCATTTATACCGGAGAAACGGTAAATACAGACAACGGTTATGCCATTATTGAAAAACGCTCTTTCGATTCGGGCAAGCATTATCTTTGGCCTATCCCTCAGAAAGACAGAGATCTGAATAAAAACCTAAGTCAGAACCCTAACTGGTAAAAGAAATGAAAAAGACAATCATCTTTATGGCAGCAGTGCTGGCAATGGCGGCAGGCTGCACGAAATATGAACTCAATACGGATTTTAATGTTCCTGACGAGCTTGTTTCTCCGGATCCGGTAGAACTTGACGTGACATCGTCAAAAACCGTTGTCCTTAAATGGGAAGGTGGAGCCGCTGCCGATGGAGGTATAGTCCTTTATGATGTGCTGTTTGACAGGAAGGGCGGGGATTTTTCATCTCCGATAGCAAAAATGCCAAGTGACCAGGGCGCTTTGAATACACTCACTCTTACGCATTCGGCATTGAATACTATAGCGCGCAATGCAGGTATCAAACCTAAGGAAAGCGGTAGTATTATATGGACAGTTTCAGCATCCAAGGGTGGTGAAACAAAGCTTTCAGGTCTTTCTTCTGAAATAAAGCTTACAAGAGGTGAGGGAATTGACAATATTCCTGATCATCTTTTTGTCAGCGGTTCTGCAGCTCTTGAGGCAGGCCAGGAGTTCCGCCTGGTAGAAGAGGGTGTGTTTGTAATATATACTGAATTTGGCAACGGATCTCTGAAATTCACATCAGAAAAAGACGGAGGAATCAATTTCTATGCAAGTGCATCAGGAAAACTTAATGAGGGTGAAGGTGAATATGAAGTTACCGATGCCCCGGCAAGCGGACTTGTGCGTATTACAGTAGATTTCAATGCCTTGAAATTTTCTGTAGAGCAGATAGACAAGAAAGTGAGGTGTGTCTGGTCTGCTACCTATGCAGATGTTGCAGTTCTGGATTATGCCGGCAACGGAAACTTTACTGGAGAAGGGGATGTCGTATTTCTGGGCCCTGGCCGGGAAGGAACTCCGGATTGGTGTACTTGGGTGGAGGAAAGATACTACTTCATTGCAAAGGTTGACGGAGTGGAAAAATGCTGGGGATCCACTTTCGGTGGGGGTGCTCCTCTTCCGGACGGAACCAAAGAATTTTATATTGTAAAGGAAAATGCCTGGGAGCAGTGGAATAACTGCTGGAAGATGGACCATGCATATGATCTGACTCATGTCAAGTTTGCTATCCATACCAATCAGGATAACCTTATGGTTCATTCGTATTCCAACTGATACCTTTCAGATAATCGCTGAAGTGAAATAATCACTATATTTGACAAATCGCTGTCCTGGGAGTCCGGTTCTTCCGGGGCAGCTTTTCAATAAATATATTATGCTGTTAAAATTTTTAAAATATGCAGTTCCTGTCTTAGCCTCAGCATTTCTTATGGCTTGTGACAATTCTATGGAAGAATGGAACGGCAGCGGAGGCAACGCCAATAATAACGATGACGCTGAAGAAATAAAATGGGGAGAAAGAGCTCTTGCTACGTATGATAGCATGGTTGCCGCCTATATGGTTAGTGTGGGGCAGACGGCCGGCCTTTTCAATGAGAATTCTCCAAAGGCTCCAAATGATGGTCCTGCTTCTTTCCTTTGGCCTTATGATGGTCTTGTGTCAGGTCTTGCGGCTATGAACAGACTGGGATATGATGTAGATTATGTCGAAAGAGTTGAAAAGTTCCAGCTTTACTTCAGAAGTTCGGGAGTTGAGAATGTTGGCGGATATGGTTCATCTACTGATGGAGTCAACGGAGGTGGAGACAGGTTCTTTGATGACAATTCTATAGTAGGCATTGAGTTGGTTGAGGCATACAGGCAGACTGGGGATAAGAAGTATTTGGACAGATGTGCTCAGATAGTAAAATTCCTGCATAGCGGTTATGATGAAATATTCGGAGGCGCTCTTTGGTGGAACGAGAGCTGTAAGAATATTCCTGGAAACGACAGTTCAAACAAACCTGCATGTGCAAACGGCTATGCAACCTGGTTTTTGCTGGACTATCTTGAAGTTTGTCCTGACAATGAGAAAAAGGATGTCCTTGCTTTTGCAGAGAAGCTTTACAGCTGGTTATATTCTAATTTGCGAGATCCCGAAGATAATGTTTATTGGAACAGTAAGGAAGCGGACGGTACAATCAACAAGACAAAATGGACATATAACAGCGGGGCTATGATAGCTGCAGGTGTGGGGCTTTACAAGGCTACAGGAGAAAACTCTTATCTGGACCAGGCAAAGGCAACGGCTGACGGAGCATACAACTATTTTGTGAAAAGCAGGAACGGCTTGTCTCTTTGTTATCCTACAAATGATCCATGGTTTACTGTGCAGCTTGTGAAGAGCTATATCATTCTTGAGGAATATCATGCAAAATGCAAAAACTATATTGAAGTCTTTGTTTCCAATCTGGACTATGCCTGGAAGAACGGAAGGAGGTCAGACGGTCTTTTCTACGAGGACTGGACAGGAAAAGTGCAGAATCCTTCGCGCGACAGTCAGCTTCTGATGCAGGACGCCGCTTTGGAAGCGCTGGCAGTCGTAGCGTTGTATAATAATGAATCCAAATGAATAAATTAATCATATCTTTGGCTGCTGCGGTCATGGCAGCGGCTTGTTCCGTTTCAGAACATGAAGACGGGCCTTATGTATCAAAGGCGAAAGAATCATTCAAGAGTGTCTGGGATTGCTATAGGATTCCTGAATACGGTCTTTTTTCAGAATATTATCCCAATAGTTTCAAGCCGGATCTGGATTATTTCGATGACGGCACCCATCAGGCAAATGAATGCAGTTTTCTCTGGCCTATGAGCGGAGTTTTCTCATCAGCTGTCCTTATGGCAAAAGTGGAACCTGAAACTTACAGGCCATACCTTGATTCCATGGTAGTAGCTATGGAGCAATATTATGATACGACGAGAGTTCCGTTTGCATATCAGGCCTATCCTGCAGCATTTGACAAGGTAGACCGATATTATGATGACAATGGTCTTGTCGGTATTGACTATATTGATACTTATTCTGTCACAAAAAACAAGGTCCATCTTGAGAAGGCGAAGCAGGTGTTGTCGTTTATTCTCAGCGGATGGGATGACAGGTTTGAGGGAGGAGTCCCGTGGGTGGAAGGCAAGAAGGACCAGAAACCTGCTTGTGCCAACGGAAAGGCCATGGTGCTTGCCCTCAAGTTGTATGAGGCTACAGATGATGAGTATTATCTGGAAACCGGCAAGCGATTCTATAGGTGGATATGGAAATATCTTCATGATAAGGAAACTGATATAATCGCCAATTCCTGGCTGACAGAAGGGAACGGGCGCATGCAATTCGACCCATATACATATAATTCCGGTACATTTATACAGTCAGCTGTCGCTCTTTACCGCTTTACAGGGGAGCGGAAATACCTTGATGATGCTCTTACAGTCTGTGAAGGGTCTTCAAAATACTTCTTTCATTATACCGGAGACGGAATACCTTTTACATACAATATACCTTGGTTTGATGTCGTGCTTATGCGTGGATATCAGGATGTATGGGAAGTTACAGGAGAAAGCAAGTATGCTGATATCCTTATCAGGGCTCTTGATTGGGCATGGGAAAATGCAAGGGATGATAATGGTCTCGTAGCAAATGACTGGACAGGACGGAAAGATGAAACCAAGAAGCCAAAGTGGCTCCTGGACTCTTCATGCATTCCTGAATTCTTCATCAGAGCAGCGATAATAAGAGGAGAAATCAATCTGAAATAACTTTGATAATATGAAACCGAACAACAAAATTTTTGCAATTGCCTTGGGAGCCGTTTGTTTTGCTTCCTGCGGCAACTCAAATGCGGGTATGGAAAACCTTGCATACATTGATCCCAATATCGGGACAGTGCATAGCAGGTGGTTTGTCTATACTCCGGCAGCCGTACCATTCGGAATGGCCAAACTTGGTGCATCTACCAACGGAACCTATGGAAACGAATCCGGATGGGAAGCTGTAGGATATGAGGATATCCATACTTCTATAGACGGATTCCCATGTTTCCATGAATTCCAGATAGGCGGCCTTTCTCTGATGCCTGTCACCGGAGACGTAAAGACCACACCGGCAAGACTTGAAAACCCGCAGGACGGGTGGCGTTCTGAATTTGACAAGAAAGATGAATGTGCACAGGCCGGATATTACTCTGTATTGCTGAAGGATTATGGTGTAAAGGCAGAATTGACTGCAACAGAAAGGGTAGGATATCAGAGATATACATTTCCTGAGACAAAAGACGCTCATATAATCCTCAATATCGGAAACAGGCAGGGAGAGAGCGGAAATGTCCGCGATTCTTATGCTGAGTGCAAGGGTAATATCATAAGCGGATATATTGTCACAGAGCCTGAATATGTGAAAAAATATCAGGCAGGAGCTACTGTACCTATGTATTTTTATGCAGAGATCAGCAAAGCCCCTGAATCAGTTTCAGGTTTCCGCTATTATGGCTCCGATATGACTTCTGGCAGTTCCGTTTCTGGTCCTGGAGCAGTGATGGTCCTTAACTATAGTACAAAAGAGAATGAACAGATAGAAATCAAACTGGGACTTTCATATACTTCAGTAGAGAATGCAAAACTGAATTATATGGCAGAGGCGGAAGGTAAGTCTTTTGACCAGGCTCATAAAGAGGCTGTAGCAGCATGGGCTGATGCAATCGGAAGGATAGAAGTGAAGGGAGGAACAGAAGAAAGCCGCATAAAATTCTACACAGGACTGTATCACTGTCTTCTGGGTCGTGGCCTTGCAAGCGATGTCAACGGTGCCTATCCTAAGAATGACGGTACAGTGGGTCAGATAGAATTGGGAAAAGACGGAAAGCCAGTCCATAACCATTATAATACTGATGCTATTTGGGGAGGATACTGGAATCTTACACCTCTTTGGGCTTTGGCCTATCCGGAGTATTATGGTGACTGGTGTGCCAGCCAGCTTCTTGTTTATAAGGATGCAGGATGGCTTGGAGACGGTATTGCCTGCAGCAAATATGTTTCCGGTGTAGGTACCAATATGGTCAGCATAGCGCTTGCCGGAGCCTATAACAGCGGAATCCGTACATTTGATGTCAAGACTGCCTATGAGGCGTCAAGAAAAGATAATCTGGAGTGGCGCGGACGTATAGAGGGAGCCGGAAAGATGGATGTGCAGCAGTTTGTTGAGAAAGGGTACGTCCCTTATGTTAATGATCCTGGCTTTGTGGCTCATTCCGGAGGTGCTACATTCTCAATTTCGCATACTCTTGAATATGGCTTCAGTGCCTATGCAACGGCCCAGATGGCCAAGCAGCTCGGTTATGAGGAAGATTACAGAAAACTTATGGAGCTTTCAGACGGCTGGGCCAAAGTGTTTGACGACAGTCTGAAACTTGTGCGCCCTCGTCTGGCAGATGGAAGTTTTATTGACAATTTTGATCCTTATGAGTCCTGGAGAGGATTTCAGGAAGGAAATGCCATGCAGTACAGTTTCTTTGTACCGCAGAATCCGGACTCTCTTGTGAACAGAATGGGACGCGATGCATTCAACGAGCGTCTTGACGGTATATTCACAGAAGCAAGGAAGACAATTTTCGGAGGCGGAAAGGTAGCTTATGCATTCTCCGGACTTAGAAGTCCGTATAATCATGGAAATCAGCCGAGCCTTCACATTCCGTGGCTGTTCAACTTTTCCGGAAAACCATATCTTACGCAGAAGTGGACAAGACTTATCTGTGATGAATTCTATGGTACAGATGGCGAGCACGGCTATGGTTACGGTCAGGATGAGGATCAGGGACAGCTTGGCTCATGGTATGTACTCAGCGCCATGGGACTGTTTGACGTTCAGGGAGGTGCATGCAGTAATCCTACCTACCAGATAGGAAGCCCTCAATTTGATGAAATAGTAATTCACTTGAGCAAACTCAATGCTACAGGAAAGACTTTCACTATAAGGACAGAAGGAAATTCTCCTGAAGCTATGTATGTCCAGTCTGCAACATTTAACGGCAAGCCGCTGGATCAGTGCTGGCTATATAGAAGTGATGTATATGCTGGAGGAGAGCTCGTCCTTAAAATGGGAACAGAGCCTTCTGATGTATGGAACAATTCATTGCCTCCGGTATCAAGATGAAAGGAAATATGACAATAGTGTTTTCAGCAATTGCGGCGGGCATCATGCTCGCCGCAGGTTGTGACAATTCCATTGAAGAATGGAACGGTGGCAACGGCCATAACGGAGGAACGTCCGGCGCGGAAATGAAGAAGAGGTATTGCCTCCTGCATCTGAAGATAAATGGGCGGCATTGGCGGATTCCTGTACATTTGTCCTGACAGACAGCTTTCTTGACAAGACAAAAGGGACATTCTGGAGTACTCCTCATGACATAGATAAAAGTTCTGGAAATATCTACTGGCAGCAGGCCCATGCTCTGGATGTACTTATCGCAGCTTATGAAAGGGTGAAAGATAAAGATAAGGAACTTGCTGCCGAATATGAGGAATATTTCAGCAAATGGTATGAAAATGACGCCAACAATTATAACAATTCTCATGAAAGTGAAGGAGAGTATGGCGGTTTTTTCAATAGCCTGACCGATGATATGGCCTGGATATGTCTTACTTTGCTCAGACTCTCTGAGGCAACAGGAATAGAAAAATATGCTGATACATCCAGGGATATTTTCGATATCTATATATGGCCCAGGGCTACAGAAGATTCCAGAGGAACAGGCCTTCCGTGGACAGACCGTGAGCAGGATAAAAACAATAAGAATGCCTGACAGCGAAAGAGTAGAGGAACCTCCGCTCACATATACCCAAGGTACTTTCGGGGAAGCATGCCGTCAGCTTTATCATATCACAGGCGAGAAGATTTATATGAATAAGGCCGTTCTTATTCCTTATGCTGTTAATCTTGTACTGGATGAGTCTGCAGACAAGGCATCCAGGAAGGTAATCCGAGAAAAACTTATGCTTTGTGCAGAGACTCTTGATGCGCATCTGGACAGGAATCTGTATCCT
>URDD01000057.1 GCA_900546395.1 uncultured Bacteroidales bacterium
CGTGAAATTATTTCTAAAGGACTTGACTCCCGGTTCTATGGGACCGACCTGCATAACAGACACTATGTCACAATGCTCGATGAATATTTTTCAAAACACCCTCTTTAACTGAAATCATGAAAAACAAAGGTCTGCTCGCAGGCAATCTGGCCTGCTTCACTGCATACGCAATTTTCGGCTTTAACATAATAAGCTGCAAGAATATAGCTATCGACGGCCATATCACGCCGATGGCCCTGTTTTGCCTTAGGTCTTTCGGCGCTACCGCCCTTTTCTGGATATGGTCACTTTTTACAGCCCCGAAAGAAAAAATAGAGAAACGTGATATTCTGAAAGTCGCTCTCGCCTCTTTCCTCGGGCTGTTTATGACACAACTGTCGTTCCTGTTTGCAATCACAGAAACGACAGCAATAGATGCATCCATTATGAGTACCCTGAGCCCGATAATGGCCCTGATAATATCGGCCATCTTCATAAAAGAGCGTATTACATGGAGCGGAATTACAGGACTGGCCTTGAGTCTCACAGGAGTTTTCATACTGATTTTCAACTGTGTTTCAATCCGTTCCGGTGCAGACTCCACTTCAGTCAGAGGTATCCTGGGAATGATAGTAAACACATTCTCATTCGCAGCTTATGTAGGTATCTTCAAACCTGTCATCAAGAAATATTCTGTAGTGACATTCATGAAATGGATGTTCCTGTTCTCCTCCCTGCTTGCCCTTCCTTTCTCCTTCAGCGCCTTTGCAGTTTCTGATCTTACGGCAGTCCCTGCGGGGGTGATGTGGCAAGTGATATATGTAGTGGTAGGAGCCACGTTCATATCCTATTTTCTGATACCTGTTGGACAGAAACTTCTGAGCCCCGTCGTGGTCTGCATGTACACCTATGTCCAGCCGGTAATCGCCATGGTCATAGCCCTGATTCTCGGACTTGACTCTCTGAATGCCCTGAAAATCATGGCTACCATACTTGTATTCTCCGGAGTGGGGCTCGTCAACCTCGTACCAAAGAAGAAAGCCTGAATTATCAGTCCCTCATTGACTCTATAACGCTTGTATTGATTTTTCTCAACCTTTCTGCGTCAAGTTTCATAATGCGGTCGTATGTCATTATACCGTTGACCTCAACCTCGACATCTGTAGTCTGCGTATAGACAGCAGCTGAGCATCCTGTGCGTATAAAAGCCTTAAGCATCTCCGCAAACTTCCCGTACATATCAAGGACTTCCTCAGGAGTAGCCAAAGTCTTGCCGTACCCCCAGTTCTTGTCTTGCTGCCAGGTATGTCCATCCACTACATGACCCAGGCCACCATATTCGCCAAGGACATTGATCATTTTCCCTTCAAATACATTCATTGCAGGGCAGGCATAATGATGGACATCCAGAATATCCCCGCAGAAACTGTAGTTGCCTCCAGAAGACTCGTTTATAAGACGCGTAGGGTCCAGCCTTCTCGTAAACTCCACTACTTCAGGAGTATCAAACTGCCCCCAGGCCTCATTGAAAGGCACCCATACGCAAATACATTGGAAATTCTTCACAGACGCTATGATTTCCTCCCACTCCTTGTAGAAATTCGCTTTCCACTCCTGCGGAATCGATGCATCTGTTCCACCTATGAAACTGTCGCTGCTCCAACGGTTCCTTGTATTCTCCAGGACATCCTTGCTTCTGTACTCATGAGGACTGCGTCCGCCATGGTCACCTATACAAGGCATATCCTGCCATACCAGCATACCCAGCACATCGCACCAATAGTACCACCTCGCAGGCTCCACTTTTATATGTTTTCTTATCATATTGAAGCCCCACGACTTCGTCTGTTCAATATCAAATCTAAGAGCCTCGTCAGAAGGTGCAGTATAAAGTCCGTCAGGCCACCATCCCTGGTCAAGAGGACCGAACTGAAAAAGCGGAACATTGTTCAAAGCCATTCTGTTATAGCTGTTGCTGTTCCTTCCTTTATTTCCGCTTCGGATCTTGCTTATTTTTCTCATGGCAGTATAGCCTTCTATTGCATCTATTGATTTACCGTCACGAAGGACACTCACTCTCACACCATAAAGATACGGACTGTCCGGACTCCAAAACTTCATATCCGGAACGGCAAGAGTCGCCTTCCCGTCTTTAAAATCAGCTTTTGCCAAAACCTTGTTTCCGGGTTTTTCAGCAGTATATCCGACTCCGCCCTCAATAAGCTCAACCTGCACAACATCGCCAAGGTGAAGATTCCTGACTGTTGCCGAGACCTGAATCTCCTTATTGTCTATATCTGAAACCACATAATAATCATTTATATATGTCTTTGAAACAGGCTCGAGCCAGACTGTCTGCCAGATTCCCGTAACAGGTGTGTACCATATTCCGCTGCTTTGACACACCTGCTTGCCGCGAGGCTGATAACTGTCATCAGTGGCATCCCATACTTTTACCCTCAATGTCTGTACGCCTTTCCGCTTCAGATACGGAGTTATATCAAAAGAAAATGGAGTATAACCTCCTGTATGCTCCCCTGCTTTAGTGCCGTTGACCCATACTTCAGTCTTCCAGTCAACTGCCCCGAAATGCAAAAGCACATCCTTACCCTTCCATGAAGACGGGACTGTAAATGTGCGCTCATACCACAATGCCTTTTCCTTCCCCACGGTTTTCTGAACTCCTGAAAGGGAAGATTCTATCGCAAATGGCACAAGAATCTTTCCGTCAGCCATAGAATATTCTGCGTCCGAATCAGTTACTGAATAATCCCACAAACCGTTCAGATTAATCCAGTCCGTGCGGACCATTTGCGGACGGGGATATTCGGGATGCACATTTGCCGGATCTACCGTCCCGGCCCATTTTGTCTTGATTTTATCACCGGCAGGCGCCCAATCCCGGGAAGCAGCACAAAGACCGCCTGCAAGCAACAGGCTGAACATCAAAAGAATTTTTTTCATACGAATACTTGTATTAGAAGTTCGGTTAAAGTGTTATTTCATGCAATTTAAACAATATTTGGAAAATCAGTGTTCTTTTTTTTCAAAATGTCAATAATAAAATAATTTTCCGTAAGTTTGCTACATAACCTAACTAAACTATACTGTATTATGAAAAATTTACTTCTTTTATTCTGTTTGCCGATATTATTTTTGACAGCCTGCAATGGTAAAATTGAAAATCCCGAAGTACAACCCCCGCCGATTGACGAAGAGACCAATGAGAACACGTTTGTCCTTAACAGATGCGGTATTGCCCTGTTCTCTCAAAATGACGGTCTTGACAATTACTACATAGCATTATCAAATGCCGCTACTATCATCGAAGACAACCAATGCAAGCCGGCAGCAGAAGGAGTTGTACTATATCTTGACCTTTACAGCGAACCTTACTCTACTGAAAATAATACAAGGATTAAAGAAGGAGAGTACAGCCAGTCGCTTTCACCCAAAACAGGTGTCTGGGATATCAATTATTCATTTGCACTGCTGACCGATGAGCATCTAGTTTCATCTGAACTTACATTCATGATAGGCAAAGTGACTGTAAAACATTCCGGAAACGGGTACGAAATATCAGCGGCACTCACAGATGCCAAAGAGAACAAGGAATACACGTTTACTTACAAGAGCGACGAACCGATAGCATTCGAACCACTCGGAGGAGAACCGGAAGGGCTGCCGACTTTAGATAAAGACCTCAATCTGACTCTCACATACGGAATGGGAAACCATTATCTGGAGGATCCTCTCAACAAAGGATATGAGACAGTGGTGCTTTCGCTGGCAGATGCTGAACTTGACTGCGATGGAAAACTGACTGCCCCTGGAACATTGGTCTCTCTCACCCTCCTTACTGACTTTGTTCCAGACAAGGAATTTCCCATTCTGCAAGAAGGTACATATACCGTAAACAAAGAGAACGCAATAGGAAGTCTGGTCCCTGGGACAGATATTGGACTATATTTGGACGGAAGTTTCTGCACCAATGTAACTAACGAGCAATCAATACAATATGGGCTATTCACAGAAGGAAGTGTAACAGTCTCGGCCACTCTTGCCGGATATGAAATAACTCTTAACCTAGTGACGAAAGAAGGAAAGAAAGTAACTGGAACCTATGAAGGTTATTTTGACCTGACACCAGACAGTTCCGGCGACATAACACCGGATGATGACATATCTCAGCTTGAAAGTGACCGTACAATAGATCTCAGCGGAGTGGAAGAAGGCTCTGCCGTTTATCTTGGCGATATTTATTTCACTGGTGCTGACGTATGGAAAATCAAGATTGCAAAGACGGGCGGAGATGCTATGATTTTCGAACTTCTGACACAGACAGGAGACGGCTATGCTCTTCCTGCAGGCAAATACACACCTACTCTGTCATACGAAGCAGGGACATTTATGCCCGGTACTTTAAGTATCTCAAATGAGCCGGAAGGAACTTGGTTCCTGGACAATTTATTTGAAATCCCTACTCCTATGGCTCCAGCAATGGACGGATGGGTAAATGTAAAGTCAGAAGGCGGAAAATATGTCCTTGATTTCGAGTTCAAAGACGGTGCATCCAAAGGCCCATTCACTTTCAAAGGACAATGGACCGGAAAACTCTCAATTGAAAATCAGAGCATAATGTAATATTGACCCACCGGGAAATCAGCGAACTACAATAAAAGAGGCTGCCTTGTAATAAAAGTCATTACAGTGCAGCCTCCTTTTAAATTTAGAAAGTGACAATCAATCATTCTTCAAGGAATCTTCGAGATTGCTGCCTGCTGTTTTCAGATAATGATAAAGTATAACAGCGGCACATAGAGACATCACAATGGCCAGAGTTACTACAAACACAGTCACAGAAAACCCTATCCTGTGGGAAAACTGCTTCAAATAATAATCAGTCACGGCCCAACCTGCCGGAGCGGCTATCAGAAAACAAACAGCCACGGTTTTCAAATAATGACGAAGACCTTCTCCGGCAATATCCTTTATCTCAGCACCGAGCACTCTTTTTACTGCTATTTCCTTTCTTCTGTACTGGATATCCATAAGTACCTGCCCCCATACCCCGACAAGAGACAGGACAATGGCAAGCAGAGAAAACAGAGAAACAAGTTTTCTGAGTCTCTCCTCCCCGCTATACAATCCTTTACCTATAATGTCGTAAAAAAGGACATCATACTGGAAGACAGGGTCCATTTCCTGAAGGACTTTACGGATTATACCGGATGCTGCAGATACATCAGTACCTTCAGCAAGTCTGATGTAAGCATAATTCATCATATAATCTCTGTTATCCTGGACTGAAAAGCCTACAACCCCTTCCGACTTGCGCAGAGAAGTGATATTGACGTCATTTACAAACCCTACTACATTTCCAAGATCAGGATACTGTTCCAATGCAGCACCGCTGGAGCGGGCATTGTCCGTGAGCAGAACTTCCCCGATACCATTTTCAGTAAAACCTCGCCCGGATGACAGGCTCAGGCCCAGCACTTCAGGAAAATTGGATGTACAATACAACAGATTTGCAGAAACTACATTGCCTTCGAAGTGGCACTCCTGCGTCATATAGACATCCTCCGCACCGACAAGATCCATACAGTAAGCCACATCATCTATTTCCGGAAATGCGCGCAGTCTCTCCCTAAGCCACTCCGATTTGGAAACAGAGTTTTTCCCTCCTATATCGACCACAGCAAGCCCCTCCTTTTCAAATCCGCAAGGATATTCCTGCATAAAACGGCTCTGCCGCTGAAGGAAGAAGACGAATATCAGAAGGGAAATGGAAATTACAAACTGCATTGAAACAAGTACTGTACGCAGAGTCTTTCCAGACTGCGAAAGGCCGAATCTGCCCTTGAGGACCAAGGCTGGCTGACCTGAAGTGGAATAAATACCAGGCCATATTCCGGCAGCCACTCCTGTCAGTAATGCCGCTGCCAAAGAAAAAATAACGATACCCCAATGCTGCCCTGCAGCAAATTCGACAGGAAGCAGTCCTTGTGAATGCATTATTTCCGAAACAGGTACTGTCAGAAGAAGTGCAATACCACAGGCACTCAAACACCATATTACTGACTCTGCCACTACACTCAGTCTGAGCCTCCCGACAGAAGATCCCAAAATTTTCTGAAGATTGACATTCTTTATTCTTACAGGTGTAAGCGCAAGATAGAAATTCGTGAAATTGATCAGTCCGATAGCAAGAATCAGAAAAGCTATTGCAACCATCAGAAGCAGCTGTCCCTTACTTCCGCTTTTATATACATTCCCTTCATTCAGAAAATAGATATCTGTAAAGGGAGTAAGTTCTATCGGTGAAAGCCAGCCCTCATACGGCGAAAAATCATAATTGGAATTGAAACCGTCTGTAACAGCTCCTACGTTTGATACATCATCAATAAGAAGGTAACAGATATAATTGGCCCCGCCGTATGTCCCTTCCTGAAAATGGCCAAGTGAAGCATAGATGGCATTATCCAGCTGTGTATTGTCCGGGAAATCCTTATAAACTCCGGTAACCGTAACGGCTCCGTCTGTTTCTGAAAAAACATATGCGGCATCCGTATAAAGAATCTTACCCACGGCTGACTCTCCGGGAAACATAGTTTCTGCAAGTGATTCCGGTATGACAGCAGTACTCAGGTTACCAAGTACTGCTGCATTCCCTTCTAGCATTTTAACTCCGAAAACTTCAAGAAAACCGTCTGTCACAAACTTTATGTCCTTCTTGTAGCCTTGAGGCTGGCGCCCCTCCTCTTTTATTGTAATGTATGTTTCAGGAAAAAAAGGAGTATATACACAGCCGGCTTCTATATGTGGTGACGAATTGATAATATCATCTGCAAAACCTCGCGGAAGGATATTTCTGAATAGAGAATTATCCTGACTTTTATCTACCCTGAAGACTCTTGATGAAGTGGGATGACATTTGTCAAAGGAGAGTTCATAGCTGACCTGCATGAAAATGACTGTAAATGCCAGATATGAAAATACCAGCCCGATAAAGTTCAGGAGCACGGCCACAGGATAACGTCGTACCGTGCTCAAAATATTTTTCAGTGTCATACAAAAAAGTTTTACAGGCAGGAAAGTCCTCTTGCCCAATTTTCCAGCAAAACACAGCAGGCTTTGTGCCAAAATAGACAATATACTGATTTAAAATATATTACAACTTAACTCCCGCGTCATAAATATAAAAAATCTTTACACTTGTGACGTCAAAGTGTAAAGATTTTTTACAATGACTGCTACTCATAGCCTGTCTTTCAGACTATGGGCACCCCCTACTCTTTCTTCTGGTATTTTTCAAGCTTTACAGTAACATTTTCAGCGGCATATATACCGTCAAACCAACCGTCCTCTGTTCCATTTTTCTTGACAAGAGTAATTTTGACCTCTTTTGTCTGAAACTCTCCTGAATTGTCTGGCCCGTCGATATCTGAAAATTTCAGGATTGCAGATTTTGACGGGAAATCTTCTCCGGAGCACACAAATTCTCCGTTTTCAGATGTCAGTACATTATCTGCAGATTCCTGCTTTGTATTTCCACTGATATAAGTCACTTCAATTCCTTTGACAGGAATTCCTGTTTCTGAATCTGTCACTTTTCCGCTTATACGGTATTCCATGACAGGCGTACCATATTCACATGGAAGATCATCTGTAGGTTTTTCCTTCTGACAGGAAGCCATGGCACTTACTCCGAATAATGGAAGCAGCCAGCGGCAAATGTGCAAAATCAAGTCTTTCATGGCAGTAAATATTAATTGTTGGAAATATCCGTTATGTCAGTCTCTTGAGATGACAGAGTATGAGACCTCCGTTTTCGTCACGAAGATGCATTCCGTTTCCCTGGCAGTAACGGAAATACTTGCAGTCAGCACATTCTCCTGTCTTCATCCACGATCTGTCGCGGTATGGCCGGTAGCGGTTTTCCCAGACATCTATGAAATCATCTTTGTATATATTGCCTTGCGCCAGATCACTGCGGATGCTTGCACAAGCCGAAATCGCCCCGTCTATCATTACTGAACTTACGCTTCTGCCCGCCTGACAGGTAAAAAGATTGTCCCTGACCAGACCTTCATATTCCCCAAGAAATCCCTCGCATCCATAGCTCGCATGTATGCGCCCTTCCTTGCGCGTCTGCTTTATAAACTCCATAAGAGAGCGGAAGCGCCCGTTGCTGAGCTGGAGATCCGGGTCCTGTGCCGCCCGTCCTACCGGAAAGACGGTAAAAAGACGCCACGACTTCAACCCCAAAGATATCAGATATTCCTTGAACTGAGGCAAAGTATCAAAGTTCTTATTATTCACACAAGTGACCACATCAAATTTGATTGACGGCTCGTTCGCAAGGATTCTGACAGCTTCCGATGCATTTTTGAAACTCCCCGGCACTCCTCGCATCCACTCATGCTCTGTCTGGAATCCGTCAAGGCTGATTGTCGCTGCATGAAGACCCGAGCGAAGAAGTCCGTCGATTTTCTTAGGTGTCATCAGCAGTCCGTTCGAGACTATTCCCCACGGGAATTCCATATCATAAATAGCCCTTCCGCACTGCTCTATATCCTTTCTCATAAGAGGCTCGCCACCGGTAACTATGATCATAATCTTATGAGAATCATACCTTTCCTTAATACGGCGCAGCACTTTTTCAAAATCTGCAAACGGCATATCAGGATGAAGAGAAGATACTTTACAGTCGCTTCCGCAATGACGGCATTTCATGTTGCATCTGAGCGTACACTCCCAAAACAACTGTCTCAACTCGTGCTTTTCAGTATTATCGAGGACCAGCTGACGGTGAAGTTCAAATGCTATTCTCTGTTTGATGGACAATCCGGACATAATTCATCAATCAAGTTTCCAAACTATTTCTTTCTGGTCATCGTGACATCCGCCTCCGCCTCATAGGCACCTTCATACCAGGAGCCGTCACCTTCTTTTACCTGAACTACAGGAACCGTCTTTTCAACAGCCGAGAATTCCCCTCCGTTTTCAACTCCATCCACATCTTCAAATTTCATATACACTTCATTCCTGAAGGCAACATATTCGGATGTCATTCCATATTCTCCGTTGCCATCCGTCCATAACGTATCGGCATGGACCTTCAAACCAGTGTCAAGCGGCTCGCTGGAAAGGACTACACGGATACCGTTTATCCCGTTTCCCTCTTCATCTGTAACCACTCCTTTTGCTTCAAAATCAGAGTACGGGCAGCCATACATATCTCTCATACATGAAATCATAGCACTGACTCCGAATAAAGGTAGGAAAAGCCTGGAAAATTTGGTCAGAAACTCTTTCATAGCACTAAATTTTAACGTATTACAGATGCTGAAACAAATAAAAATGTTGCACTCAATATATGTCTTTCTGCGAATTTTGACAGTTATAATATTCATCGGACGTGAAGTTACACAATTCCGCCATTTCAAACAAACGGTCGGACTCATTTTCATCAAAAACCTTCGGCCGCTTTCATCTTCCCTGAACTTGTAAGATGAGTAATATCTGTGTTCATCCCACCCGGGACAATGCGTCATCTCGAAATTCACCACCGCACAGGCTTATCCGTTTTTCCGAAACGTAAGCGTTTAAGTTTGAAAACAGGCCTTTCAGATATGCGGGAAGCTTATTCAAACTTCATTTCCGTCTGAAACAAGCGGCTAAAATATTTTTGGATTACAAATAAAAACATTGAATCTAATACAGTTTCGAAAAACAAGCGTTTTTTCATACCGGCATTTTAACGATGCTGTGTATTTAGAATCTCAAAACAACCAGAAATATCCAAACGTAAGTCTTTATCTATCAACACATTCTAAAAATTAACACTTTTCGGCTGCTTTTGGATGCTTCCCAAATTTCCTCATATTTTTGAGACGTATTTCTGACGTGGAAAATTTGCGGAGCTTGTTTTTTGTCACACCGTGCTGACAGATAGAGAAGACCCCCGTCCCAGTCAAATTTGTATATCTGAGAAAATCCGCTTCCCTCAGCCTGTTCCTCGCCTGCATCTTGAAAAGTCTTGCCCCAATATAAAGCATAGATATATTTACTATTGGAGGTTATATCACGGAAATATACAGGGTTCTGTTCCCATATATCTGCGCCATCTGTAATAGGTTCGCTCTGAATAGTATTTGATAATCTGAATGATGATTTTTCTCCGGTTTGCAGACCGAATCATCTTCATTTTTAGACAAGAATAACGACTGGGCCTCTCCGTTTGGTTCTCTGCCAACAAATAAATATTCGCATAGGGATTTCTGAAAGACCTGTCTGGCATCCATTACTATGGGATAAGGCGTTTTTGATTCTCTTGAAATAACCACATCACCGGTAGTAATGGCTTGACCTTCATCTGAAACTTTATATACAGTCGGCATCTCTCTGTCTACTACAAACAGACCATTTTTATTATCAGAGAAAAGTATTGGAACATAAAAATCATACTGTCCATTATCATTCCTGAACAGACTTCGTTTGTATTTTAGTTCTGCCTTTTTGTTGTCATACACATACTGTCTAACAAATTGCTGTCCATAACTGCCTCGGCTTTCGTATGTCAGCAATACATCATTATTATGAATACGGATATCTGTCAGGTTCTTTATATCCGGGATTGAGTCTATTGAAAGTAGTTGAGTCGGTGCATTTACGATATCTACTTTATTTTGACAAGCCAATAAGCACATAACAAAGCCTGCCAATACTACGGATTTAATAAAACTTGTTTTCATACTCAATCTAATTCTATTGGTTCATATTTAATCTCCTGTTCATTGTTTGAAGGTTTCCCAAATCTGCCATTGCTCTGTCTTACCATTACTTGTGAGCCAGCCGCATTGAGAAATGTAACTGGCTTGGTTATCATTCTTGCGATGGTTTTTCGGGCTTCCTGGCGACTGCATTTAATCTCTTTCTCGTAAGTATAGCGATTGATTGGATTCTGAGTGTTTTTAATGCTAAACGCTTCCCAAATATATAATCCGTTCTCTTCCACCACTTTCAAGATCAATCCGGGCAGACCACTGAATTTATATGGACCATAGGATAGCGGTATATCAAGCGTGTAGTAAGCCGTATAATTCCGCCCTCCCATAGTGGTTGTTGCCTTAGCACAAGTGTAGCCCATTATTTTTACGGGAGACTCATCTGAATATTTCCATTGAAGATTCCTGAACATATCTTCGTAGCACAGCACACCGGCATTAAGTATCAGTCTGTATTTGACCGCAATTTTCTTCCCTTTGTACTCATTGAAGATTTCACAGGGAAGAGTTTGGTGTAAGTTGGATTGAGTTGGATGTCCCTTTTTGAAGTTTTCCGTAGCCAAAGAATCGTAGTGAAATATGATATCGCTGTAATCTTTGACAATGTTATTGCCAATCTGTATCACCCGGATATCTTCAATGTACTCTTTTGCTGATGAATGGTTTTTGAACTTAAAAGTGTAACGCACCTCATATTTCCCCTTGTCGATTGTTTCATAGTTGCCAAGGGGCTGCGGTACAGGTGCCAACTGAGCTGTGGCATGTAATGTCATAAATGCTGACAACAAACACAAATAAAACTTTTTCATATTAACTATTTTATAATTAGAATATTCTGTATCGTATCTTCAGCAGTACACTCCGAGGACGAATCTGATATACAGAAGTGTTGTCCGTCAATCCTTCTATTGAGGAGTATACATACTCTTTATTGTTGAATATATTATCGCAAGAGAGTGTAAATGACCATCGCTTGTATGAATATTTCGCATTAACTTCTCCCAACAGGAATGAACGGTTATTCTGATTCAGATTATTGTAATAGTGTGAGATGTTAGCCCCTATCGTAATATCCGCAGGCAGATAGAATTCCAGAGAGATATTGTTGGTGAATGTCCTTAACATCGGCATTTCTCCCCCTTTTTGCATAGATGCTTTGGATTGATAGTAAATGCCTTCATAGTTAAACGCAATCCATTCAAAAGGGTTAAGGCTGAAATCTAATTTTGCGTTTATCGAATAGCCATTATAACGCATTATTTCGTTTTGCAGCAATATGGGACTATCGTAATAACTATACCGACATTCTGCACCGATTTTCAAACGACGCCAATCAAATCCTTTACTTGCTCTTACAGTCGCGGATAAAACATCAGCTGTTTTGTCAGTGGGAGAACTGATGATTCTTGTTACAAGCCCATCGTAATAGTTTCCGTATAATACATTCGGGCGGTTATGAGTCCAACCAATATCCGAACCGATAAACAGCATTGACACAATGTTCCTGTAGTCATATGACAATGAATAATTTTGTACGGTTGATTGATACAAATCATTATTCTGATATACGGATAGTTGTCTGTATGAAGTCAGGATATATTGATTGTAAAGATTTTCGATAGCCGGATTTGAGTGCCCCAGACTACCTTCTAATCTCAATTCATTGCTGCCATTGATGTCGTATTTTACAGTAAGGCGTGGTTCGACAACAAAACGGTGTTTGTCCGTTTCCACTTCTGCTATTCTATCATTCAAATCAAAATATCTATAGTTGCCTGTGATTTGTAAATCCACATAGAATTTTCTTGCACGATAATTGGCAATAATTCCCACTCCGGTATTCAGGGATGAAAGATGTATGTCATTCCTGTAATCTTCCAATTGACTGGTCAATCCATTTTGAGAATAATCAACAAACAGTGTCGGATGAATTTGAAGATTACCCCATACGAGAGCAGAGAGAAAATCCAGGTGGTTCTCTGTTGAAAAGTTTCTGCGTTCTGCTCTTTGAAACATATTATCTCCTAACAAAACATCCGGAAAGAGATTAGTGGAAACGCCAAGATTGTGTGGGCGTTTTTCAAGGTTTATTGTTGATACAAAATCTACTCCTTTGTCTGTATTAGTACGATTGGTCAGATGGAACATGTTGTGCAATCGGTAATTCTCAACATCGCTGTTTTGAGCAATATCACTTCCTGCATAAATATCGCTGCTACCATCTGTACTGAACCAATCAAATTTCAGCTGTTCTTTTATATAACTCTTTTCTCTGTTTTGTAGATAAGTGATAGTACCATTTGCAAGATTCCTACGAAGGTTTCCACGATAATACTCATCCACTATGTTTTTTAAACCATCTGGAAGAATCGTAGTGGTTGTTGCGTGATTACTGCGCTTGTCATTATCATTTAAGTACGCAGCATTAATACCTAACTCTCCATTTTCCCCAACCCGAAATATGTGATTATATGTCGCGGTATGAGATTGATTGAAATAGTAGTATTTCTTATTGATGCCCGGAACACTCGGTAATTCAATGTCCGTTACACTCGATGTCCTTGACAGATAGTTATCATCGAAAGATCGCAATTCTGTTTCAAGGTCATTACCGGAATTGTTACCCTTATATGTTGCAAGCAATTGGCTGTTTCTTTGAAAATAGGTTGTTATAAGTTCATTGTCCCATAAGGCTTCCTTGTCATAACCACCTCCTAATGTTGCAATCAGGTTATATACGCCCTTTACGCCGCTTTTGAGTTTAAGATTGATTGAGGCTCTCTCTTCCGGACGCAAATCTTCCAATGCTTTTATATTCTGATGGTTTTCAAGTATCTGTATCGTACTTATGCTGTTTGGGTCTATGTTGTTGGTTGCAATACCATATCGACCTTTCATCAAATCAAGTCCTTCGATATAGAAATTCTTGATAGGTTGTCCTTTGTAAGATATTTGCCCTACATCCGATACGGTTACACCTGGCAATCGCTTTAATACCTGTGCTACCGAAATATCTGTTTTCGATTGGAATGAAGCAACATTATAACTGATTGTATCACCTCGCTCATATATCTTGGGGGCATAGACTACGACCTCATCTATCTGATTCAGTTGTTCCTTTACAACAATATCACGCTCGTGCGATGTATTTGGGCAAAAAATGGTTGTTGCCTCTATGTTTAATCCAGACACATTGATTGCAATGCTATCAACAGAGGCGTTAAAATTCAGCGAATATAAGCCATTCTCATCGCTGATGCAGGATGCATATACACTATATCTTTGATCCAGACGAGAGACATAAACACTTACATCAGGTATGCCTTTCCCAGATGAGTTTTTTACATATCCAGATATCAATGTGTGTCCGAATATCGGGCTTGTCCAAAATAGGACAAGTAACCATAAAAATGCTTTTTTGCACATACGCAAATCTTAACTTTGTTGTAAACAAAGTTAGATACAAAGCCTGTGAAAAGACGAAAAAACCGCCCGGATAATTCTATCCGGGCGATATAGTATATTCCTATATTTCAATGAGTTGCAATTTTGATGCTCTGTTTTTTCTATTCTGTCATTTTGCGCCCTCTTTTCAACACAATTTTCAGGCAAATTCTTTGAGGAAGTGCTCCTTGTTTTCATAGGAACTTTGCATAATCTCTCTTTTCAGCCTTGACTTGCGATTATAGACGACAGGCAGGGATTCTCCTATCAGAATACTGATTGCTCTGGATGAAAACTTGACCACAACATACAGGAACAACTGATAATCTTCCGGCTTCATATCGGGATATGCAGAACGGAATTCCGACATCAGACCTGACTTGTATTTATCTACAAATCTCTCCAATTCGACAATCGTCTTTTTATCCTCTCTAAGATTCGATATGCTGTTGATTACATTGCTGTATATCTTGGCTTTTTCCGATGTCGAACCTTGATAGATATAGTATGTATTACACAATTCATCTATGTACTTAAACTTCTCTTCAAATAATTGGTTTACCGATTCCTTCAGCATACTGCAGGCGTTCTCTGATACATTCAGGATATTACGGATATTTTCAGCCTCCAGCATTTTCATCTCCATCTCCTTGCGATAAGCCTTTGTATGCAGATAGTAGAATCCGGACAGAGATAATATCAATATCACTGCAATCAGGATTATTAGTATTTTACTGTTTCGCTCGTGTCGAAGTTCAGTTTCAGCCTTGTAGTCTTCGTATATGTGATAGTTGGCAACGGTCTGTGCCAAATACTGATTTACAATCTGACCTCTCAGGCTATCTTGTATAAAAGGTGTATCTTCTCGCTCTATGACCTCTGTTCTTGTGAACCCTTTTTCCGGAAGATTGATGACCAAATATAGTTTATCATCGTCCGCAATATGTTTTCTGTAAATATTGGCACTATCCAATTGCCCTAATTTGAAGTACGACAATGACAAATTTGAGTAATCTTCTGGAGTGGGAGTATCAACAATATCCATCAGATGAAGCAAGGTCGTTTTGGCTTCATTGTACTTGTTGCTCTGTATGTATGAATTAGCAAGCAGTCTTATAGCCCTATGTTGCAGGAGCGTGTCACTTTTGACAGATGCAATCTCTGCTAATTGACCCGATAGAGCGATGCTGTTGGAGTAATCCTTATTATTGAAATAAGCATTCGCCAAATGCTCCAATCCCCGATTGATATAATCTGTTTTTTCTGAACCTGCAAAACAATCATACGACATACGCGAATAGTTTTGTGCCTCTACAGAATTATATACTTTGCTGTAAATATCGGAAACAGAACGGTAGATTTCCCCTAAAAAGAGTTTGTCATCCAGTTCTTTTGCCAATTTTTCTGCATTGAAGAAACTGATTATACTTGCAGCATATTCTCCTGAATCACTCTGTGTCATGCCCTGAGAATAGAAACTTGTCATTTCAACTCTCATATTTTCTTCTTTATTCTCATAATCACAAGACACACTGATTATAAGCAGTGCTGACAAAAAAATAAGACTTTGTTTCATTTCTATTAATTTATGCCCACCAAGGAACATATTTTCGGTATTTCGTTGCGGGATTTCGGAGGATTGTCCACTATTCGCTTTATGTTGACTAACGGAGTGCCAGGATTTGTAATCTCTATGCGAGAATCAAATATCTCTACCAGCAGGGAAGAGCCACTGATGTCCGCTTGTTGATGAATCAGAGCATTTGCAACAGCTTCTCTAATCGCCTTCATAGAATATGGCATTATCGTTTTTCGAAGTGGAGTTTCTAAATCCTCTTTACTTGGTACCAGAGCCTCAATATAATCAATCGCATTTTTGAAACAGATAACATAGCCTTCATTAAATACCCGTTCCTTTAATATATTAGCTCGTGATGAACCTTCGTATCTTACAACCCTCAATGCCTTACGGGATAAAGTGCCGAAATCTGTTTGATTAAAATTCTATCTTGAAGAAGATTATATGAAACACTTTCATAATTAGACGGCAGTGGAATACATAGAGCATCAAAGTATGCTGAAAAATTAATCAGTGCCAAAGCTGAAAGTGTTCGGCCTATCATTATCATAAGAACGCAATTCTTGAACAAGCGATGCAATGTTATTATCCATAATGGTTAAAAATTTGATGCAAAAATAACAGTATTTTTATCCACTAACAAATAATGAGCAAATAAGATATTTACTTATCAGTCGTCTATCCCTTATGTCGGATGCAAACGACTGACGAAATAGTAAAAACAACAATAGCGAGAGAAATAGGGCACTGT
>URDD01000058.1 GCA_900546395.1 uncultured Bacteroidales bacterium
AGACGGCACTGTTAAAGTAAGTGTCAACGTCAGAAATGCGGGTAAAATGGCTGGGGATGAAGTAGTCCAGCTTTATATAAGAGACAGGTATTCTCAGGTTACAAGACCTGTGAAAGAACTGAAAGATTTTGCAAGGGTTCATCTTGAACCTGGTGAAATCAGGACTGTTGAGTTCACAGTTACACCAGATAAATTGAGTTTCCTTGACAAGAAACTTCGTCCTATAGTGGAGCCTGGAGAGTTTATACTGATGGTAGGACCGTCTTCCGCAGACAGCGATTTGCTCAAGACAAGTTTTTGGGTTAAATAAATGAGACAGAATCAGGTCTCTTATTTATTTACAGGCTTTACAGGTTCTACGTGTATATATACATAGGTGCCTTTGCCAAGCAGTTCCTTGATTTTGTGCTCCATTCTGGTAGAGGTCTCGTGTGCTTCGTTCAGGCTGATGTTCCCGTCCATCCTGATATGTACGTCAACGGCAGCGTAGTTTCCTATGCGTCGTGTCCTGAGGTTATGCGGGTCGCTTACTCCTGGAAAAGACATTATTAATGAAGTGATTTCATTTTCAAGGGTGTCTGGAAGGGACTTTTCAAGAAGTTCGTCCATACAGGGGATAAAAAGTTCCACGGCAGTCTTCATGATAAAGATGCTGACTATGACGGCAGCAATGGGGTCGAGAATCCTCCAGTCTTCTCCCAGCAGGATTGCTCCTGCTATGCCTGCGGATGTGCCTATTGAAGATAGAGCGTCGCTGCGGTGGTGCCACGCGTTGGCTATGACGGCTTTGGAATCAAGTCTTTTCCCTTCGCTTACAGTATATCTGTAGAGTATTTCCTTGCAGACTACAGAGACCAGAGCGGCTCCGAGAGCTATATATCCGGGCTTGTCGAGTTGTCCTCCGTGTATGAATGTGAGTATAGAAGAGCCTCCGTTCCACATTATGCCTGCCCCGGCACCGAAAAGTATCACTCCGATGAAAGCTGTGGCCAGAGTCTCGTATTTTCCGTGTCCGTAGTCATGTTCCTTGTCCTGGGGCTTGCTTGAGAGCTTGACGAACAGAAGTACGATAATGTCAGTAATAAAGTCAGACAGTGAATGTACCGCATCGGCCAGCATAGCTGCACTGTGTCCTAAAATCCCGGCAGCGAACTTGCATGCCAGGAGAACGAAGTTGACTATACTTCCTGTGATTGTTATTTTGTATATGTCCTTCTCCCTGTTTTCCATGACCGGTGTTTAGAAGTTGTCTGATGAACTGTTTGAAAATTTTCAGAGTTTTGCATCCAGGTCTGCATACAGTTCCCTGCAGGCTTCTTCGAGCAAATCAAGTACCAGTTCAAAACCTTCTGCTCCCATATAGTATGGGTCGGGAATATAGGAATAGTCAGATTTATTGAGGTAGTCTGCCATCCGTACTATCTTTCTGGAAGCCTCTACAGAAGGAGCCAGATGTATAAGATCTGTGAAGTTATTGTCGTCCATGGCTACAATAATATCGAAATCAAGCAAATCCAGTGATGATACCGGTCTTGCCCTGTGGGTGAGGTTATAGCCTCGTCTTGAGGCTGCTTCTCTCATTCTTCTGTCCGGTAGTTGTCCGCGGTGTCCGGAATATGTTCCTGCCGAATCTATCTCGAATCTGTTTCCGGCTCCGTTCCTGTCCACTATAGCCTGGAACAGTCCGTGGGCTGCTGGAGAACGGCATATGTTTCCCAGGCAGACAAAAAGAACTTTATATTTATTGTCTGTATTCAAATCTTGAGGTTTATTCATAATTTATATTTAAATTGCAGAATGCAAAGATAAGCAAGATTTCCAAATGCTTTGTTTCTGACCGATATTACAATGAGGACGGCCGGTATGATGATGCCCCGGATAATCAGGAAAGAGGGTATTATTATGGCGAGAACTATATTGAGACCCTTAATGGTGAATTCTTGGAATTCGATATTAGTGATACCAGGTTTAAGGTACTCACAAAATACTTTGAAGGTGGCATCGGTGTCAGCAGTCACATATCTGTTTTTAAGGGTTTCAAGGACGGTATGTTGTCCGTGCCGATTACGATTCTTTCAATCCTTCTTGGGACAGATGTGAAGATTTCGTAGGGGATTGTCCCTAAAATTCCGGCAAGTTCCGATGCCGTAGGATCTTCTCCGAAGATGGTTACAGTATCTCCTACCTGAGCTTCAACTCCTGTAATGTCCAGCATGCACATGTCCATACAGATATTTCCTATGGTAGGGACTCTGTGTCCGTTCAGGGAGAATGAGCATTGGCCTCTTCCCAAGTGGCGGTCGATGCCGTCGGCATATCCTACGGGAATAGTAGCGATGACTGTACCTTCAGGTGCTATTTTTCCGTGGCGGCCATAGCCTATGGTTCCGTCGCTGGCTTCCAGTTTTTTGATTTGCAGGATTTTGCATTTGAAAGAAGCTACATTGGCAAGCCTTACGTCCGGAAGTGCGCTTATTCCGTAGATTCCGATTCCTAATCTTACCATGTCGAACTGGTATTGGGGAAAACGCTCTATGCCGGCAGAGTTCAATATATGGTACAGTGGTCTGTATCCTATTCCGGAAGATATTTTCTCAGCATTATCTTTGAACATCCGTACCTGTCCTTCGGTAAATTCATCATTGTCAGGGTCTTCTGCAGCTGCCAGATGAGAATAGACAGACTTTACCCTGACTGAATCATTGTTTTTCAGGAAATCGAGAAGTTCATCTATTTCACTGCTCATGAATCCGAGCCTGTGCATTCCCGTATCCAGCTTTATGTGGATGGGGAAGTATTTTATCTCCCTTGCGTCAAGTCTTTCACACAAAGCTTTCAGGGTATACAGATTTGGAATTCCAGGTTCAAGAGAAAAGTCAATGATTTCATCTATGAAATCAGTTCCTGCAGTCAGAACAAGAATAGGGGATTTGATGCCGGCCTTTCTGAGTTCCATTCCTTCAACAGGGTAGGCGACTGCCAGATAGTCGGCCCCTGCTTTTTCCATCATATCTGCAAACTCCACTGCTCCGTGACCATAGGCGTTTGCCTTTACCAGAACGAGCAGTTTTGTACTGCCGTTTAGTCTGCTTCTGAAATATTTATAGTTTTCAAGGCATCCCGGAAGGTTTATTTCCAGCCTTGAAAAATCATTGTCCTTTCCCATTTCTAAATTTTTAGCGCAAAGAAATGCAAAGATAGAAAAAAGAACAATACACTGAAATTTTGGCAGGAAATGCTGACACGGCAGGACAAGGCTTGCTTTTTGTGGATTTCATGCTCCGGTAATGAAAAACTTTTCCGTGACGGAGGAAAAGATTATATTTGAAAATTGTATAAAACAGATTGATTGAAATTATGATTTGGCTTATTTTTATTGTGGTGATGGTGTTGAGTTTCATCATCCAGAACAGATTGCAGAGCAGATTTGAAAAATACTCCAGAGTTCCTCTTCCAAGCGGGATGACAGGGGCTCAGGTCGCTATGAAAATGCTTAATGACAACGGAATCTATGATGTAAAGGTCATTCCTGCACGGGGAATGCTCACTGACCATTATAATCCTGCCACGAAGACGGTGGCTTTAAGTGAAGGTGTTTATGCAAGCCGTTCTGTCGCAGCGGCAGCCGTAGCGGCTCATGAGTGCGGACATGCAGTGCAGCATGCTGTAGGCTATGCTCCTCTGAAGATGAGGTCAGCGCTTGTGCCTGTGGTAAGTTTTGCATCCAATATAGTACAGTGGGTACTTCTGCTCGGAATTATCATGGTCAATTCTGTACCGGGGCTTCTGTGGTTCGGCATTGCGCTTTTTGCAATGACTACACTTTTCAGTGTCATAACCCTTCCGGTTGAGGTCAATGCAAGCCAGAGGGCTGTGGCATGGCTCAGGAATGCAGGCGTGACCGACAGCACTACTTCTCCTATGGCTGTAGATGCCTTGAAATGGGCTGCCTATACTTATGTGATAGCGGCAGTAGGTTCGCTGGCGACTCTTCTTTATTATGTTTCAATAGCGATGGGAGCGCGCCGCGACTGATGATATGTAATTTTGAATGGTCTTGAAAAATATTTACCGTATAGTGGTTCCGGCAGTGCTGCTTTTATGCAGCCTGCCGGTTGTGTTGTCAGCCTCTCAGAAGGAGGATGGCGATAGTCTTTATACTTTCAGGCATAAAGGGCTGGAAAGATATTACCGTATTTTTGTTCCGGATTCTCTGGCTGAAGGCAAGCCTTTGGTAATGATGCTGCACGGATATGGGGGAAAACCGTCTCCAGACAGGTTCGGTATGAGGGAGGCTGCCAGAAAATATGGCTTTGCAGTATGTTATCCTCAGGGACATCCTGACGATCGTGGAAAGAGGTGCTGGAATGTCGGTTATCCGTTTCAGAAAGGACTGAAAACCGATGATGTGGATTTTATCTGCAGACTGGCTCGCCATATTGTTTCTGAGTACGGTTTGTGCAAAGACAATATATTTTGCTGCGGACACTCAAATGGTGGCGAAATGTGTTATTTGATGGCTTATACGAAGCCTGACTTTTTTGCTGCCGTTGCTCCATTGGCAGGTCTGACTCTTGAGTGGATGTACCGCGGTCTTGAAGCTTCCGGGCCTGTCCCTCTTCTTGAAATACATGGAACTTCCGACAAGACATCTTTGTGGAACGGAGATCCGCTGAACGAAGGAGGCTGGGGTGCATATATTTCAGTTCCGGCAGCTGTCGGTTACTGGGCGGCAGTAAACAGATGTACGCATGAAGAGACAGAATACCTGCCCGGGAAAGAAAACGGATGTCAGGTAGTCGCGCACAAGTATGTCGGCGGAACTGGTGGAGCGGAAGTGTGGTTGTATGAAATTCAGGGAGGATCTCATTCGCTGTCTGCCTCTGATTTGGATACAGGTGTGGTAGTTCTGGAGTTTTTTAGCCGTTATGTAGAAATGTGAAATGATTTTGCTCTTGTGGAAAGTTAGGTGACAAACAGCTTCTAAAATTTTTTAAGATTTTTTTAGGTGTTCTTTTGTGATTTTACGACATATTATTCAGAATAGTAAAAGTGGACACTGAAACAAAATATTTGATAGCAGATTTGGCACTCAACAATGCTTCGGGTGCATTAGGCAGGCTTTATGAGAAATATGCTCATCAGGTTTACCGTTATGTGTCCGTGTATGTGGAATGTTCGGCAGAGGCGGATGAGATAGTATCCGACTGTTTTTATGCAGTGTGGAAAAACAGGAAGACAATTCTCGGAGTGGAGAATTTTTCCGCCTACCTGCTAAGGATAGCGAAATTCAAGGCGATAGATTCTTTGAGAAAGAAAAGACCGAGGATGATAGGATGTGAAGAAATCAATATTGACTTGTTTACGGAAGCTGCTACTACGCCGGAAGAATTGTTCATTACTGCAGAAATGGCCAAGGTCATAGACAGGGCGATAGAAATGTTGCCTTCGAAATGCAAACTGGCATTCAAACTGGTGAGAGAGGACAGGTTATCCCATAAAGAAGCGGCTGAGCTTATGGATATTTCCGTCAAGACATTGCAGTCCCATCTTTCGATTGCAATGCATAGGATAAGGGAAGTGATGAAAACCAGCGGCATTAATTAAAAGACAGATTATGAAAACAGAAATAAATGATTTGCTGCTTGTAAAATACCTTACGGGAGAGGCCACAAGAGACGAAAAGGCAGTGGTGGAGCATTGGTTGGCCCTTTCTGAAGAAAACGAAAAGGAGTTCAATTCTATCAAGGAATATTGGGATTCCGGTGTTGCTTTCGATACAGGTATCAACAGAGGGTATTCACTGATGACCAAAAAGATAAACAGACATAAGGGACTAGGCAGAGGTCTTGCAGTCATGCTGTCTCTGGCTGCTTCTATGGTGATAGGTGTCATTTTGGGAACTGTCTTTCTGCCTGCCGGCTCTAGAGCAACGGTTACAAAGTATGTGACAGAGTCTGGCATTTCGACATTTCTTCTGCCGGATAATACGGAAGTAACCCTGAACAAGAATAGTTCATTGTCATTTGACTCCGACTTTGGGAAGAAGGACAGGAAGGTAGAGCTGAAAGGAGAGTGTTATTTCAAGGTTGTCTATGATAATGAACGTAAATTCAAGGTGTATCTTGACGGTGCCGAGGTGACTGTATTGGGTACTGAATTCAATGCCAGGAACAGACCGGAAGAAAATCAGGTTTCTGTATCCCTGGTTTCCGGTTCCGTGCTTTTCAATGCCGGGACACAGTCTGTAAGGCTGATGCCTGGACACAAGATAGTTTATGAAAGGGGGGTGGAGACAGTTTGTGTAGAGCCGTTTGATTCTGATATAACTACTGCATGGAAAGACAATATTTTCAGATATAAGTCAATGCAACTTTCTACTTTGCTCAAGTCTCTGGCAAAAGATAAAGGTGTTGAAGTTTATATTGAGGGAGGGCTTGCAGAAAATAATGACCTGATGAGCGGCTCGCTTGACATGACTCAGTCTTTCGGGCAAATGCTTATAATACTTTCTCATCAGTCTTCTTTCAAGTGGACAATGGAGAAAGGGAACTATTACATATATGAATGATAGGAAACTATAATAAGTTTCAAAAGTAACAATATTAACAACTAAACTATGACCAGAGAATCTCAGTTGGAGAAGTCCTTGATAGGACTTCTCCGGGCGAGGCTGCTTTTTGCCGGAATTGCCTTGATGGTTTCAGTGTTGTCATTTGTCCCGCAGGATGTTTATGCAGTGGCGCAGAGACAGAAAATAACCATTAATACCAAAGGCAATATCCCTATTGCACAGGCGTTTGGCCAGATTGAAAAAATGAGCCTTTATCTTTTCAATTATATGGACAGCGACGTAAAGGGAATTGAAGTCTCAGCCAATGTAAAAGATGCATCCATTGAAGAAGTTATGCGTATTCTTCTTGAAGGGACGTCATTGTCTTATCTGATAGACGGTAAGAATGTGATTGTGATGAAATCCGACGAAAAGGAGAACTTTATTCTGAAAGGGACGGTACGGGATGACAAGGGGGCGGTATTGCCTGGAATTGCTGTGCTTAACAAATCTACCGGAGAAGGAGCTGTTTCTGATCTGGATGGAAGGTTCAGTATTGAAGTTGCGGAGGGTAATCTTCTGCTGCTAAGTAGTATAGGGTATGAGCAGATGGAGTATAGAGTCGGAGCAAGTTCTGAAGTTGAGTTAATTATGTCGCAGGACCAGCTGTTCATTGATGAGGCCGTCGTTACAGCTCTGGGTATCAGAAAATCAGAAAAAAGCCTTGGATACTCCGTGCAGCAGGTCAATGCGGAAGCTTTCAAGAAAGTAAAGACAGACAACCCCATTAACGCGCTGAATGGAAAAATTGCCGGACTAACATTGAATACGAGATCCGGAATTTTAGAAGATCCTCCTGTCAGGCTGCGTGGAGAGACCCCTATTTATGTAATCAACGGAACTCCAGTAATGTACTACAGAGGAGTTTCAAATGACGACATAGAAAGTATAACAGTGCTTAAGGGACCACAGGCAGCAGTCCTTTACGGAGCAAGGGGAGCAAACGGAGCAATTCTGATTACCACTAAGACAGGAGGCGATATTGAAGAAGATGTGGATATAAACATAAACTCATCTACTATGTTTACTGCAGGCTATCTTACATTGCCGGAACAGCAGACAATTTACGGAACAGGTGATTTCGGACAATATTCTTATCTTGACGGTAAGGGAGGAGGTCTGTATGACGGTCTTTGGACATGGGGACCGAAACTTGACCAACTTGATCCGACCACACCTAGCGGATATTGGGAAACTGTCCAGTACAACAGCCCTATTGACCCAGTTACAGGTGAACTGGTTCCTCTTCCTTTTGTCTCCCATAAGAATAATTTCAGAAATTTCCTGCAGGAAGGAGTCATTACAGACAATAATGTAAGCGTGGCAAAGAAGTTCAAGGACGGGTCATTCCGTATAAGCCTGAACCAGATGTACAGGAAAGGTCAGACACCAAATACAGATTTGAAAAAATTCGGTATTACTGCTGCTGCAAATTATAATATTACAGACAAACTCCACATCAACGTGAATATGATATACAGCTATACATATTCCAAAAACAGGCCGTGGTCAGGATACGGCAACCAGCATCCGTACTACAATATCCTCGTGTATATGGGAGCCAATAATGATATTATGGATCTCAGGAATTACTGGGAGTCTGGACAGGAAGGATATGCACAGCGTAACTGGAATCACGTATGGTTCAACAATCCTTGGTTTGTGGCATACCAGCACGAGCGTCCATACAGCGAGCCGGAACTTATCGCATCTGCGTCACTGGACTATGATATAATAAAAGGACTGAACATTATGGTTAAGGCTGCGACGGATTCAAAACATCAGAATCATGAAGAATGCAAGCCTTACGCCTGGGTAGGAAACGACAGGGGACTCTATTCGGTGACAAGTGACAGGAATGTCGATATCAACATAGATGCAATGTTGTCTTACAAGAATATAACCTCTTCAAAGCTGATTTTATAAAGCTGCGCAGCCTGTCGCTGTCATATGATTTCTCTTCATTGATAAAGAAAAACAAGACAATCAAAGGACTGGAGTTTTCCATTATAGGCAATAATCTTCTTATGTGGAAACGTTTGGATAATGAGGATCCTGATGCTGCATACAAGAATTTTTCCTATCCGACGGAAAGAATGGTAGGATTTAACCTGTCTTTGACATTATAGGGGCCTGTAGTACAAGAAATTTAAAATTGAAAAATATGAGAATAGGTATGAAACCTTTTGGTTATATATTACTGGCAGTCGCTATGGCGGTTGTATCCGGTTCCTGTGAAAATTCCATCGGAGAAATAAGCAAGGATCTGAATAAACCTGTACAGGTTCATCCGAGAACAATATTGACTACACTATGTATCAATACGTTTGGTATAGAATTTTATGGTATTCAGCCATATCGTCTGGCTTGGCAGTGGGATCAGAGAGGCGGAGGCGGTCATTTTAATTTTCTTCGCCGCAATTTCATAAGTGAGTACAGGCGCATTGCCTGGTGCTATGATATGATAAGAGAAGCAGAAAGGGTCGGGGATGAACGATATAAGTATATAGCTTCATATTTCAGGGCCAGCTGGATGTTTGATATAACAAGACTTTTCGGTGATGTTCCGTTTACGGAAGCATCGACCGGTCGTTTCGGCAAGGATCCTGACTATTATCCGAAATACGACAGGCAGGAAGATATCATATACGCTCTTCTTGATGAACTTGCTGAGGCTAATAAAGCTCTTGCGCAGTATGAAGGGACATCTGTAGGGGGAGACATAATTTTTGGAGGAGATATCAGCAAGTGGAGAAAACTTATCAATGTCTATAGATTGCGTATTCTGATTAACTGTTCTTCGAAGGAAACGGTAAATGGACGGAGTGTGAAGGAGATGTTTGCCGAGATAGTTGGCAACCCATCGGAAAATCCGCTGATGGACAATCTTTATGACAGTGCCATACGCAATGAGTCAGGTAATTCGGAAAACTACAAATATTATAATGACAATAACTTCGTTTCATCTTATCGTATATCGAAATATATTGTTGATCTGATGTCATCAAGACACGATATGAGGCTTCCTCAATTTGCAGAGGTCATGATAAAGCTGGAAGGCAAGAATGCTGACATAAATGACTTTTCCAATTATAAAGGGGTTATACCTAATCCGGGAGCCACATCTGACAACAATAATGAAGATATGGATAAGGGGCAGCAGTCAAGGCTGAAAAAGAAATGGTATCTGGAACCTCAGGGACCGTCGGCTATGAATATTGGCTATCCGGAACAGGAATTTATCCTGGCGGAGGCATCATTGAGAGGATGGATAAAAGATGATGTCGTGTTGCATTATAAAAATGGAATAAGGGCAGCATCCGAATTCTGGGGTGTAACGGACGGACATATAAACGAATATCTTGCATGTCCTGAAGTACAGCTGGAAGGAACTGATACGCAGAAGTTGGGTAAAATCATTACAGAAAAATACCTCAACTTTTTCATGCAGGGCGGCAACGAGGCTTATTTTGAAATAAGAAGAACAGGATATCCTGCGTTTTCAGAGTTTCTGACTGAAAATACTGATAACCTTTACAATAATGGTTATCTGCCTCTCAGATACCAGTATCCGCAGTCTGAGATTGATAACAATAATGAAAATGTAGTTCAGGCAATTGAAATGCTTGACAAAGGGGATGACAGAAATTCACGTATGTGGCTTATAAATGGAGAGGACAGACTGTTCAATCCTGACCCCTTCCCGTTCAGATATTTAAATTGATTATACAATGAAAATGATTCTTTCAAGATTTATGGTTTTGTGCGCTGTAATATCATTAATGGTATCGTGCACTGAAATGGCGGAAAATCCGGTTGTGGCACATAGGGGAGCCTGGAAAAATACAGGATTCCCGCAAAACTCTCTGGCATCACTGGAGGCTGCCATAAAAATGGGATGTGCAGGTTCTGAATTTGACATTCATCTGACTTCTGATGATTCATTGGTAGTATTCCACGATTTGGCATTCAAGGGACATGTCATAGACTCCACATCATATTGTGACTTGATGGCTGCGGGAACATTGTCCAATGGTGAAAAAATCCCTACTGCAAGAGAGTATCTCAAAGCAGGGCTTTCGCAGGACAAGACAAAGCTCATAATAGATATCAAGACCCCGAGGAACAAGAAAAGGTCAGTAGAAGCAGCAGTTGCCATTGACAAGATAATTAAAGAACTTGGAGCTTCTGGAAGGGTTGAATATCTTGCCGGCTATATACCTGCAGTGAAAAAGCTGCTTGAGATTTCAGATGTTCCGGTGGCTTATTTAGGAGAATATTCTAGGGAGGTCAAGGAAATGGATCCGTCATATATTATTGGTTCCGGAATAAAGAATATAGATTACAGGTATATGTATTTGCAGAAGCATCCCGAGTGGACGGATACGTTTAAGAAGAACGGAGTTCGTCTGAATGCCTGGGTCGTCAATGACAGGAAAGATATGGAGTGGTTTCTTGAGAAGAAATATGATTACATAACTACAGATGAACCGGAAAAACTACTTTCTCTTGTTTCTGATTTCTGAAATTAAAAGATAAAAGATATGAACACTAAAATTCTAACATCATTGTTTATTGCACTTATGTTTATTTCCTGTGCCAAGGCGCAGGATAATAATACTCCGGGTGCGGACAACAGGAAATGGACCGAACCGATAAGAGTCGCTACTTACAATATCCAGTACGACAATGTGAAAGATCCTAACGGTGCATGGGCCAACAGAAAGGATATTACGAAAGCGATGCTTGAAAAGTGCGACTTTGATATCTTCGGGGCACAGGAACCTTATAAAGAGCAGGTAGAGGATATCGCTTCATGGCTTCCAGAGTATTCATGGGTAGGAACAAGTGTTACAGGAGAGAATGATGTGCCAAGGAGACATTTCAATCCGATTTTCTATAAGACAGAAAGGTTTGAAGTTCTTGACAGCGGCTCTTTCTGGTATTCAGAAACACCCAATGTTGCTAATTCGAAGAGTTGGGATTCGTATTCTCCCCGTATGTGTAATTGGGCTAAGTTCAAGGACAAGAAGACAGGAAAGATCTTTTTTCACTTTAACTCGCATTTTGACCATAAAGGAGTCGAAGCCCGCAGGCAAAGTGCAAGGATTCTGCTTGAAAAGGTTGCTGAAATAGCAGGTGACTTTCCTGCTTTCTGCACGGCAGACTACAATTCAAACCAGAATTCCGAAGTATATCAGACAATAGTTACATCAGGACTGCTCGCGGACAGCTACAGCAGATCTCTCAAGAGGGAAAATGAAAAGTGGCCTACATACAACGGATATAAATACATGTCAACACCTCCGGCCAATGCAAACAGAATCGATCATATATTCATTACAAAAAAAGATAATAATGTGTTGTCATGGAAGATTCTGACAGATACATTCAAGTACAAGTACCCTTCAGATCACAACCCTGTTGTGATTGAGTGGTCTTTTGCAGAATAAGAATTTTTAGAATTATGGAAATCTGTTTAAAGAAAATCTTGTTATCGGCGGCAGTCCTCTTTATGATGCTGGTGTCATGCAAAGAAAAGAGTGTGGATACCATTTCTTTTGATGGACAGTGTCTCAATGTGGGCGCAGCCAGTGGCACTGCTGCATTCATAGTACGTTCTAATACCCAGTGGAAACTCTCTTCTGATGCAGACTGGTTTTCAATGAATATAACCAAAGGTGCGCAGGGAGCATCCGTGATAGTATCATACAGGCAGAATCCGTCTGAAACAGAACCGCGCTCGGCAGTGGTTACTGGAGTCACGCTTTCAGGCAGTGCGAGCGCCTCTTTCACAATAACCCAAATGCCGTCTGAACCGTTCATATCCTTTAATTTTGAAGAGCTGCCTGTGTCTTCGGAAGGAAAAGAGCATTCTGTTGAGTTTGAGACCAACCTTACTACGGAACTGATGTGTTCCATGGCATATCAGGAGGAGTCGGACCTGGGATGGATATCTGATTTATCGGTATCTGGAAAGGTCTTGAAATTCAAGACCGCCGCAAACACCGGCAACAGGAACAGAAGCGCTGTAATTTCAGTATATGGCGCGGATGATTTTGATAGGTTTACAGAGGCGAGCATACTTGTAGTGCAAAGCCTTGATATGAATCCTTCAGCTGCTGTAGAAAAGGATTTTTCTTATGTAAATGGACTGGAATCAGGTCAGGTGCAGGAAAATATTTATGTAAAAGGGACAATTGTCATTGACGGGAAGAATCCGAATTTTCCAAAAGGGTTTCATACAGTCCAGGACAAAAACGGGTCTGCAATTGTGTTCCGTTCTTCTGTCAGTCTCGGCTTGAATGAAGGCGATAATGTCACTCTTTGGTTACTTGGAACGGATGCTTCTGTGAAGACAGCGGGAGATGTTTCATATATCGAGTTCAGTGGACTAGGAACACAGCATGTTATGGCATCGTATGCCGGAACGCCTGTAGAGCCGCGAAGAGTGCACATCAATGAACTTGATGAAAGTATGCTTCATACACTAGTTTCTCTCCAGCAAGTCGAGATTTCAGTACCGTTCGGGGCATATGTCAATTATAACGAGTATTACGTCACTGGAAAAGGTGGTGCTGCTTATACAAATCTTGACAGGAATTATGCTACAAGTATCAGGGACATAAACGGGGACAATATGTATATGCTTACCTGTTTCGATGTGCCTTACCGTCGGAAGTCATTGCCACAGGGATCCGGGTATATAACGGGAATCCTGGTCAGTGAGGAGAATAGCAATATGGGAGACATAGGGCGCTGGCAGATAAGGCACAGACGGGAATCGGATATAGCTATTGACAGCTCGAGGGATAACGGATTTACAGATGTTCTTGTTGAGTGGACTTTCGATATGCCTGCAGATCTTATTCCTGGACAGAAACATATAAGGCCTGCCATAGGACCTGAAGACGCTGATATTTCCAAAAGCAATAGCGATGGTTTTTATAAGGTATGGGATAAGGAAAAGAACGGAAAAGGTCAGATGTATTTCGGAGAAGAGTACAGAGGTGACCATCCTACAAATGCAGCTCAGACTGCAAATACCATTAAGAGCGCAGCTCTATTCAGTGCGTATTGGGATACTGAAACATATTGGCTGATAAGTAATTTGTCAACAGAGGGTATCAATTCCGGATTGTCACTCCAACTCGAAAGCAATTCTCTGACAAATACTGGTCCAAGAGATTTTTCGGTAGAATGGTCACTTGACGGAAAAAACTGGACTGCTGTGGAAAACGGTGAATACAGGGTGATAGGCCAGTGCAATTCATCAAATCTCCATTCTGACCATATTCCAGGCTATAAGCCATATGATTTCAAACTTCCGGAAGCACTTTGCAACCAGCCTGATATCTATATAAGACTCCGATGCTCAAGCATAACTGATGTTTCCGGCAAAAACGGTCTGTCAGCAGTTGCTACAAATCGTTTGGGACATCTTTCAATAAAATACAACAAATGATAGAAATATGATGAAGACATTAGCCGAATATTCTTTCATCGTCCTGACTTTCATTATTGTGTCATGTAGCAGGGTCTCCATGCCCGGCAACATGTCGTCGGGAACTCTGAAAATAGTGGATGATATGACAAATGATGTTCGCAAGCACGAAAGTGTTACATTGACATTTACGTCAGCGGACGGTAACGTGTTTACAAGTACCAGGAATACTGACGAAGCGGGCTGCATTTATTTCAAGACCAGCCAAAGCGGGACCTATACAGCTTCTTTCAGTTATTATGAAGGGACGGCAAGAGACTGCTTTATGGAATTTGCATTTGATGCGGGTAAAGAAAACCAGGAGTTTGTAATGACAGTAGCTCCGGAGATTAAGGCTATGGATGCGGAAATTGTCATTACAGGTTTTATGCCTGATATAAAGGGAAGCGACAGCGGACATGAATATATGCAGTTCATGGCATTGACCGATCTGGATTTTGAAAAGAATCCATATTCTGTAATAGCATGTCGCAATAATGCTGTAAATGCTCAGGGATGGGTTCAGGGATCTTATGTCACATATAAATTTAATCTTACGTCAGGTTCTGTCAGAAAAGGGCAGTTCTTTTATGTAGGCGGACTGACCAAGAAACTGAACGGTGCTTCAAGTGCTGATATAAGCAGAGGTCTGTGGATTTCGTCTGTGGATTATGTAAACAAAGCCGGAGCGGACGGTGTGGGAGACAAGACAGTGGGTTATCTCCATAATCCGAACAGTAATTCCAACAATAATATTGCAGACGGGATAGCAGTGTTTAAGGGTACTGACGTAAGACCGGACACTGTTCCTATAGATGTTATATTTTACGGAGCCCTAATCAACTCGTCCGTATATAATCCGGCAGGCTTCGGGTATATGGTTTGTAACAATGATTTGTATAGTACGGTCAATGTCTTGAATGGCGAACAGCAGCCTTTCTTCGGACAAGGAACCAATGCCTTTATGTTTAAGGATCCGGCAAATGATGCCGGTGAATTTGTTGCGCTTGGTGGTATATTTACGGACGGAGGATATATCAAAGGACGTTCGGCAACTTATATCAAGTGTCCTGTGAATCAGGATATTGACGGATTATCTCTTATAGAGGAAAGTGAAGGAACTTCGGTTTTTATGGAATCCAACTGACATTTTACATGGTATGAAAAAAATATCCGGATATGTCATAAAATTGGTTTGTGGTATCGCGTCAGTATGTTCATGCGCCTGTAGTATGACGCCTTCTGCCGGACCGAAAAGTCCGAGACCTGATCCTGACAGCTTTTTCAAGACGGACAGCCTCATTTTATGTGGTACGTACTATTATCCTGAACAATGGCCGGAAAGCCAGTGGGACAGAGATTTTTCAAGAATGAAAGAACTGGGGTTTGAGTTTACTCATTTCGGAGAGTTTGCCTGGGCGGCAATGGAGCCAGAAGAAGGCAAGTTTGATTTCTCCTGGCTTGATAAGGCTGTCAATCTTGCTGCTTCCCACGGCTTGAAAGTGATTATGTGTACGCCTACTCCTACTCCGCCTGCGTGGATGACATCCAGGCATCCGGAAATGTCGGTCACCAGCCAGGCCGGCCAGCGGGTGGAGCATGGAGCAAGGCAGCACGTTTCCTGGGCCAGCGGAAAGTACCGGGAATATGTGAAAAGAATCGTAGTGAAACTGGCGGAACGTTATGGGAACAATCCTGCGGTAATCGGCTGGCAGATAGATAACGAGCCGTCGCATTACAGTTTCAGCTATGATTACAGCGAAAATGCAACTGAAAATTTCCGCATTTGGCTTGAAAACAAATATACTGACATTGATTCCCTTAATAATGTGTGGGGTAATTCATTCTGGAGTCAGACATATAATTCATTCAGCCAAATTTCAATTCCGAACCAGAAAGTGCTTCCTGGAACGGCAAACCCCCATGCTGTATTGGACTATAAGAGATATACAGCAGATGAGGCTGCCTCTTTTGTTAATATGCAGGCAGATTTGTTGAGAAGTATTGTTTCTGAAAACCAATGGATTACAACTAATACAATGCCCGGGCATTCTCCTGTTGATCCTGCAAGGATGAAAAGTCTCGATTTTCTTACATATACCAGATCATAGCTGTCCGGAGAAATTTTTTACCATAAAGTAAGTTGCCCGTTTGAGTCGTCCTCCGGAACATTAGCCGACT
>URDD01000059.1 GCA_900546395.1 uncultured Bacteroidales bacterium
GTTCGGCTGTTCGCCGATTAAAGTGGCACGCGAGCTGGGTTCAGAACGTCGTGAGACAGTTCGGTCTCTATCTGTTGTGGGCGAAAGATGTTTGAGAAGGTCTGTCCTTAGTACGAGAGGACCGGGATGGACGAACCACTGGTCAACCGGTTGTGGCGCCAGCTGCACCGCCGGGTATCCACGTTCGGTCAGGATAAGCGCTGAAAGCATCTAAGCGCGAAGCCGTCTTCAAGATGAGACATCATAGGGTCGTGGGAGACTACCACGTTGATAGGCAGGAGGTGTAAAGTCAGCAATGGCAAAGCCGACCTGTACTAATAGCCCGAGAACTTCAGAAGAATGAGCAATCGAGTTTATCTCTCTCAGTCGCATATTGCGGTGGCTATAGCGGCGGGGATCCACCTCTTCCCATACCGAACAGAGCCGTTAAGCCCGCTTGCGCCGATGGTACTGCCCCACAAGGGTGGGAGAGTAGGCAGCTGCCGCGCTTCTATAGGAGTCCTGGAGAAACATCTTCTCCGGGACTTTTTTTATTGCCATACTGCAACTCTTTTATATTATCTTGTACCGGACGGTTTTCTTTTCTCATTTCAGATTCATTTCAGAATTCCTCTCTTACTTTGTATTATTAATCATAGTAAATAATTTATAATATGAGAAAGATATTTGCAATATTAGCCTTTATTACGGGCATACTGACATTTGCGAGCTGCGAAGATGAAAGACAGATAAAAGACACTAAGCTCCCTTCTGATGCGCGCTCTTTTATTTCACTGTATTTTCCTGATCTGGAAATTATCTATGCAGAAAAGGATTTTGATGATCGCGGACGCAGTTATAGCGTTAAGCTATCAGATGGAACAGAAATAGAATTTTTCGAGTCCGGTGAGTGGGAGTCTGTCGATTGCAAGTTTTCGTCCGTTCCTGATGGAATTGTCCCGGTTGCGATTCTGGATGATATAAGGCAACGCCTTCCTCAGTATAGGATTACAAAGATCGAGAAGGAAACAGGAGGTTATGAACTCGAGGTTTCAGGCAAGACTTATATTTATGATAAAAATGGAGTTTTTGTAAGCGAGTCATACTCGGACTGACACCTGTATCATTTTTTATAGATAATTATTTAGTGATTTTTTGCTTATTTGCAAAAAATCACTAAATTTGTTTTTAGCAATGTTAGTAGTAACCTTCATATCATCAATAATGTCTATGCGAATGCATCGTTAAGATGCATCGGTATTCTTTTGCCGTGTCGCGGACGAGATGTTTGCTCCGGCACCTTTTATTTAAAATCAATATTAATAGTAAATTGCAGGCAGAAGCGGGTATTCCACCTTTTTCTGCGCAGGTGTGTGCACATCTGCTAATAAGACGTTCATGATGATAAAAAAAGAGTTTATATATAAAGGAAGATTCGAGTTTGAGGCGGGCGGCTATTTGGATAATATTAAGATTGTATATCATATTACTGAAGGAACTGTAGATCCATCGAAGAAAACTATTTGGATTTGCCATGCACTTACAGCCAATTCAGATCCGACAGACTGGTGGCCGGAATTAGTAGGAGCTGGTAAATTTCTTGATACAGAAAAGTTCAATATCGTATGTGCAAATATGCTTTGTTCTGCATACGGATCATCTGGCCCTTCTTCCACTGTCGGCATCAGTTGTTATTATCTGGATTTCCCGAAAGTGACCGTAAGGGATATTGTCAGAGCGGAAATATTGCTCCGTAAGCATCTGGGCATAGAGAAAATAGATCTTCTTGTAGGAGGCTCTATCGGAGGTTTTCAGGCCTTGGAATGGGCTATTGAAGAGCCTGATATTATTGTAAATGCTTCATTTATCGCTTGCGGATCTCGGGTTACACCTTGGCTAACAGCCAACAATGAAGCTCAGAGAATGGCTATTGAAGCTGATATATCTTTCAGAAAATGTGAAAATCTTGATGGCGGCGCAGCTGGCTTGAGGGCTGCAAGGGCTATGGCTCTCATTTCATACAGAAGTTATGAAGGTTATAATGTCACCCAGTTTGAAAATGAAACAGATACTCTTTTTGCAGACAGAGCGGCTTCATATGAGAGATATCAGGGAAAGAAACTTTCTGACAGATTTGATGCCTATTCTTATTGGTATCTTACTTATTCTGTTGACAGTCATAATGTAGGCAGGGGGCGTGGTGGAGTTGAAGCCGCACTTTCCAGAATCAGAGCAAACTGTGCCGTAATAGGTATTGACAGTGACAGGCTGTTTCCTGTCTGTGAGCAGAAATTCTTGGCGGAGAATATTGCAGGAGCAGAGTATTATGAGATTTCATCTGCATTCGGACATGATGGATTCCTTCTGGAGTACAGCCAGATAGAGAAAATTCTCAGACCTTTTTTAGAAAATCGTTAACCTGATAATAGAACTTATAGATATGCAAGTAATGAAATTCGGTGGCACTTCAGTTGCCAATTCCTCAAATATAGCTAAGGTAGTAGATATCGTGTCAAAGGCTGTAGGCCGTGACAGGACAATTCTCGTTTGTTCTGCAATAAGCGGATTTACAGATGCTCTTATAAAAACCGGACATCTTGCTGCAGAAAAAGACGAAAGTTACCGTGATGTTATAGAAGAATACAAAGGGAAGCATCATGAAATTATAAGAGAACTTCTGCCTTTGGAAAAGCAGGAGGAAAGTCTGGAGGTCTGTGACAATATTTTTGATTCGCTGAGAGATATTGTCCAAGGTGTGTTCTTGCTTGGAGAATTGAGTCCGGTCAGCCTTGATGCCATACAAAGCTGCGGCGAGTTGTTGTCAACAAGAATTATAGCCACAAAACTGGCCTCAATCGGAATTGCGACGAAGTGGATTGACTCAAGGAAAATAATAAAGACTTCTGTAAGGGAAGGTGGCAGCACCGTAGATTTATCAAAAACATACTGCAATGTTTCAAAAATGGTGGAGTCTAATCCGATTACATCGCTTTTTGTCCTTCCCGGTTTCATAGCATCTGATGAGCAAGGCAGGACTACGACACTGGGCAGAGGAGGTTCAGACTATTCGGCATCACTGATGGCTGTGGGATGTAACGCTCGTATCCTTGAGATATGGACTGATGTTCCAGGAATGATGACTGCTAATCCTAAAATTGTTCCTGGAGCTAAGACTATAAGCAATATTTCTTACCGGGCTGCTTTGGAACTTTCGCATTTCGGAGCGAAGGTTATATATCCGCCTACAATTCAGCCAGTAGTATCGGAGGGTATTCCAATTTATGTGAAGAATACATTTGCTCCGGATACTCCGGGTACGCTGATAGAGAAGAACCCTCCTCGCGGAAAAGAAAAACTAATAGGAATATCCAACTCGGACAATATTGCCCTTATATCTCTGGAAGGCAGTGGTATGGTAGGAATTCCAGGCTTTTCAAGCCGTCTTTTCGATACTTTGAGCCGAAGCGGAATAAATATAATTCTCATAACACAGGCTTCGTCTGTGCATACAATGTGCATTGCAGTGTCAGAGAAAGATGCAGACCGTGCAAAAGAAGCTGCAGATACCTGTTTTGCCTATGAAATTTCTTTAGGAAAACTAAATCCGCTAAAGGTGGAAAAAGGCTTTTCCATTGTATGCCTTGTTGGTGATGATATCCTTAACCAGTGTGGTACTACAGGCCGTATGCTGGCTGCGCTTGGCCGCCATAGCGTTCCTATTCGTGCAACGGCGCAAGGTTCATCAGAAAGAAATATATCAGTCATAGTACACTCTTCAGATGTAAGCAGGTCAATAAGATATATACATGATGAGTTTTTCTCAAAGTCTTCTGTACAGGATGTAAACCTTTTCATTGCAGGGTATGGCACAGTAGGACGTGCGCTTATAGATATTATCAGGAAAAACGGTGATTCAATTGCGTCCAGAACAGGAAAAAGGCTTCGAATTGCAGGTCTTTCAAACAGCAGGAAGTATGTGATTGACACAGACGGTCTTGGTCTTGACAACATCAAGGAAAGACTGGAAAATGGAGAAAGCGCTGCAGATGAGGCATATTTTGAGGCTCTGGCGGCAGTGTCTTTGGAAAATTCCGTTTTTGTTGACTGTACGGCAAGTTCGGATATAGCTTACAAATATATGAATCTGTTCAGGCACGGATATTCAGTAGTCGCCTGCAATAAGATTACATTCTCTTCTCCTTACAGCCAGTACCGGGCTCTTAAGCAGTCTGCATTGGAAAATGGGGCATCTCTTCGCTATGAAACTACAGTAGGTGCAGCATTGCCTATTCTGGAGTCTATATCACGAAGTATAAACAGTGGAGACTGTATCCATAAGATAGAAGCAGTGCTGTCAGGTACTTTGAATTATATATTCAGCACATACGAAGGAGGACGGACAGGAACATTTGCGGAAATCGTGCGCAGAGCCCGTGAGGCCGGTTATACGGAGCCGGATCCGAGGCTGGATCTCAGCGGAAGAGATGTGCTGAGGAAACTTCTTATACTGTCGCGTGAAGCGGAAGTCGGAATAGATGAGAAAGATGTGGAGATAACTCCAGTTCTCGGCCCGGAATTCTTTGAAGGCAAAGTGGAAGACTTTTATTGCAAGCTCGAAGAGAACGAAAGCTTTTTTGCTGCAAGATATGAGGAGGCAGCTTCAAAGGGTTTGAGACAGAGATTTATAGCTTCTCTTGTCAGGGATGAGACATCTGATTTTGGCTATAAAGCAGCTATGTCCCTGGAAAATGTCGGGCCGCAGCACCCTCTTTACAATCTTTGCGGAACTGACAATGCAGCTATAATAACCACTGAGTTTTATCCGTCCCCGTTAGTTATACAGGGAGCAGGAGCAGGAGCATATCAGACAGCATCAGGTGTACTGAATGATATATTGGCACGATAATAATAGAACAAAAACAAATAGATTATGGCACGAGATTATAAATTTGAAACCCTGCAAGTAAGGGCAGGACAGGAAATCGATCCGGTATCCAAAGGTACTGCAGTTCCGATTTATCAGAGCACAGCATATACTTTTGACAATATGCAGTACGGGGCAGATTTGTTTACATTGAGCAAGCCTGGAAATATTTATACCCGTATTACAAATACTACGACAGATGTTTTTGAGAAACGTATGGCTGCCCTGGAAGGAGGAGTGGCTGCTACGGCTACAGCTTCGGGTCAGTCTGCTGTCCTGCTCAGTATTCTGAATGTGGCCGGAAGGGGAGACAATGTGGTTGCATCTCCTTTTCTCTATGGAGGGACATTTACAATGTTTGCCATTACCCTCAGGGATATGGGGATAGAGGTCAGGTTTGCGAAGAGCGACAAGGCTGAAGATCTGGCTTCATGCATTGACACGGATACGAAGGCAATCTTCATAGAAAATCTGGCAAATCCCGCATTCAGTATCCCTGATTATGAGCCTATTGTGGATCTGGCCCGTAAACATGGCATATGTGTGCTTACAGACAACACATTTGGAATGGGAGGATACCTTTTCCGTCCTTTTGACTGGGGCGTAAATGTAAGTGTGCATTCCGCTACAAAGTGGATATGCGGACATGGTACGGCACTTGGAGGCGTTGTAGTCGATGGAGGAAATTTTGACTGGACTTCTGAAAGATATCCGCTGCTTGCCGCTCCTTCGGAAAGCTACCACGGTGTGGTATATACGGAAGTTTTCGGCAGGGCTGCGTTTGCCGGCAGAGTCCGTGTGGACGGACTTAGGAATCTTGGTCCCGCTCCTTCTCCGTTCAACTCTTTCCTGATGTTACAAGGTCTTGAAACACTTTCCCTAAGGGCTGAAAGATGTTGTGAAAACACTCTTGCATTGGCAGAGTTTTTGGAAAAGCATCCGTCTGTGGAAAGTGTGAACTATCCCGGACTAAAGTCCAATCCTTACCATATATTGGGAAAGAAATATCTTAAGCATGGTTTTGGAGGAGTCTTGACATTCAGGACTAAAGGAGGCTTTGATGCAGCGGCCGCTCTTGTTGACAGGCTGGAGCTCATACTACATGTAGGCAGCGTCGGTGACGCCAAGTCGCTGATAGTGCATCCGGCATCAACTACGCATTCTCAGCTTAGTCCTTCTGAACAGGTTGCGGCAGGAGTTTATCCGAATATGCTTAGATTGTCTGTCGGTATTGAAAATATCGATGACCTGATTTATGATTTGAAGAATGCCCTTTAGAGACGTATTGTGTGGGGAACTCTATTGATAAGGAAAAATATAAATATAAAGTAGAAAATTATGAAAGTTGCAGTAGTTGGTGCTACCGGACTGGTTGGCACAAGGATGCTTGAAGTGTTGGCAGAAAGAAATTTTCCGGTAACGGAACTTTATCCTGTAGCATCATCAAAATCGGTAGGCAGGAAGATTGTATTTAAAGGAAAGGAATGGACAGTGGTAAGTGCGGATGATGCCATTGCGGCAAGACCGGACGTTGCTTTGTTTTCAGCAGGAGAAGATGCTTCCAGAGAGCTTGCTCCTAAGTTTGCCGAGGCAGGATGCCGTGTCGTTGACAATTCGTCCTGCTGGAGAATGGACCCGTCAAAGAAACTTGTTGTTCCTGAAATCAACGGAGACTGTATAGAAAAGGATGATATGATCATAGCCAATCCAAATTGCTCTACTATCCAGATGCTTATGCCTCTGGCACCTCTCCATAAGGCATTTACAATAAAAAGAATTGTAGTATCTACATACCAGTCTGTGACTGGTACTGGGTATAAGGCATTGAACCAGATGGAAGCAGAGCGTTCCGGTCAGAAATGGGGAGAATACCCTGCAGTATATCCTTATCCCATAGATGAAAACATTCTTCCTCATATAGATTCTTTTTTGGAGAACGGTTATACCAAGGAGGAAATGAAAATGGTCAATGAGACTCATAAGATATTGGACGAAAACATTACAGTTTCTCCTACTACCGTAAGAGTACCTGTAAAGGGAGGTCACTCTGAGTCGATTAACCTTGAGTTTGAAAAAGATTTCACTTTAGAGCAGGTCAGGGAGATAATAGCATCGACTCCTGGATGTGCACTTGAGGATGACCCTGCAAATAATATATATCCGATGCCTCTTTTTGCCTGGGGAAAAGATGAAGTCTTCGTAGGACGTATCCGTAGGGATCCATCTGTAAAGTATGGCTTGAATCTATGGTGCGTTGCTGACAATCTTCGCAAGGGAGCTGCGACAAATGCAGTCCAGATTGCAGAAAAGCTTATAGAGAAAGGATTTCTGCCAGTTTCAGAATAACAACAGAATAAAGGTACACCCCAGCTGACTGCAGCTGGGGTGCTTTTTAAAACCATATTCTCGGTTTTTCAATATAGATAAGTTCTATGTGCACTTCTTTAGTCCTGTTTGCTACTTGAAGTCTGAAGACTGCATGTAAGGAAGATTTATTGTTACACTCTTTATGTTGGATTTGTTCGTCCTGACACCGCATTCAGACCCGCATTTTCCACAGGCTGACCTCAAGACCACTTCCAGATTGCCACTCAATTTCGGATTCTTTGTAGTTTCCGGGAAAGACAAAAGGTAATCCTGACCTGCATTGAAGGTGCTGCGTCCTGACAGGGCTCCTTCTTCTGCCCAGGTACATGATGTGCTGAATAATGAGAAACCAAATCTCGGCTGTGCGAATGTGTATTTCCATTTCATGAATTTCTGAGGCTCGGTCTCATTCCTAATCGTAACATCATTGATAGGATAAGTATAGGATTCGTTGAAAGATATACCTCCGCTCACATTGATACTTAATTCAGTTCCCCCTTTATCATTGGCTTTGACTCCCACATCTCCTGCCAGATTCCATGAAAAACCTGAAGTATATGATGCCTGTAATTGAGTTGTCGCAGGATAATGCCTGTGTATTTTCATACCAGCAGTATTTTCAGGCGTAGTAGTAAGAGTTACAGACTCCGCACACCACTCGTTTACCTTTGCTATTGTATAGCAGTTGTTTGTAGTTACATTTTGTGCGTATGTACCGACGTATGCATTGGAAAAGCTTCCTATAAACTCCTGATGGATAAAGTAATATGTCCTTTTTTCAGCCTTGGAGAATGCTGACCAGATATCATATTCCACGCTATAGTTGTTAGTGGCATCGCGGAAGTGGTTACTCCTGCGGTAATCGTTGGAAGCAATCGTTTGTGATCCGCTGCAATATACCTTTGTCGCATTTGATACGGCAGTAATGTCGTTGGCTCCTATCGGAGAATCATTCAGCAGTGCAGGCTGTCCGGAAGCAGACGGTGCCGGAGCATAGTTCAAAAGTTCATTTATTCTTGTTATGGCCGCATCTATCACCTTTCCCTGACTATAGTCGGACATCTTTTCATTATCATCAGATCTGGAATCCAATACAAAACATAATTTTCCATACATGTTCCCGTCAATTACATAGCTGTTTGAAAGAGACGGTCTGGACATAATGAACATTTTACCTGAGATATCATCATAGGCTGATGCAGGGTTATAAAGATTCAGTCTCTTGCAAAATGCGTCAAATTGACTTGAAGAATTAATCTCATCAATTATCAGAATAGCACCTGCAGCAAGACTGGAGTTGATTTTTCCTTCAACGTCAGCTCCGAAATCCAGACTATGCAGGAAGAGGAAGTCCCCCTTGCCGAGAACATTGCTTCCATCCCACTTTGATGCTGAAGCAAAGCGTGCAATCATGTTGTCATACAGATAATTTTCATTAGTCTGAGTCAATCCGGAATAATCTGAGCCGGAACCATACAGATAAAGATTACCGTTTATCCTGACATTGTTATCGTCAGTCAGAGGCAGTTCTTGTTCAATGGCAGAAGGTACTTCGGACTCCATACGCTCCAGCCCCTTGTCCGTAATTTTATACAGAAAATACTCATAGAAATCAGTATAGTCTATTTCCTTTTCCGGGAACATGTCAGCAGTAAATTCATCTGACTGCTGTATTGATTCAGTGTCGATAATGTTTCCGTCATTATCTTTCAGATATACTGTGTAATCCATAGTATATCCGAAGTCAAATTCAGCTCCGTCCTGTGCTTTTTCTTCGAATATGCATGTGGACACGATACCAAAAGCCTCTTTTACGTTTTTATAGGTAAATGTCTTGGAGAATTTGTCTCCGCATTTCACAATATAAGTCTCTCCCGGTTCGTTGTCGTGAGGGAACAGGATTTCAAGCCCTCTGAAATAATCCTTGTCTCCTGTAGAGGAAATCTCGTTGACATGAATCTCTACTGAATAGCCCGAGGTTGACAGGTCATCACTTTTTTGTCATCCTTACAAGACTGGAAGGCAGGAAGAATCAAAACTGCTGATACGGCATATTTGATAAGGTTCGTTTTTAAAGTCATAGCTGTGTGATTATGGTAAATTTATAATCCGTAGTAGAATGAATATCAGTATTTTATTGAGTAAGAGTAATCACATGCCACTTGCTCTCCCTTATTAAGATATTCTTCAAACTTTTTACCTTTTACAGGGTTTGAGGAAGAGTTCTCATAAACGTTAAGAACAGAATTCTTGCCATCTTTATATATTGCTGAAACGCTGCAGTTCTTGTTTTTGGTAACAGTATAGACAGTCTCAGGCTCGATGGATGGACGTTCTGTCTTAGGTGTCATCACAGCCTTGCAGAAGACGCTTGCAGGGAGTTTGTCTTCGTTGTATGTGCAGGATGCCGACCATTTTGTGTTACTGATGTTTTCTGTCTTTTCAGTTTTTCCGTCAGTTCCGTAAGTTACAGTTATGTCATAGAATTTCAGGACGTCTTCAGAGAATTCCAGGGCATAGTCGGCCTTGATGCTTTCTATTGTTGCTGAATCAGTCTTGGAATCGCTGTTTTTATCTTTGCCGCTATCGTCTTTTTCACAGGAAGAGAAAAATGACAGCGCTGCAATAGCAGACATTACTGATGCGATGTTACGAACAATTGTCTTTTTCATAATTCAAGAATTTTTAAATTTAATTATCAATATTTGATTTATATGCTGAATGTCAGTGTCAGCAGGCTTATTATTATTACTATTCCAAGTATGCTGGATATGAGCAGGGCTGAGACTGCTATTACCGTGACTGCAGGTTCGTTCTGGAGTCTGCTGAATATTTTACATTTTTTAGGCATGTTTCCGACTTTTTGCAAAGATGATGTCCATTTGTTTAGTGTGCAAGAACAGCAGTAGCCAATATGTCTGATATGGTGTATAAAAAGGTTAAAAATAGGATAATTTTTGTATGATTTGCTGTATGGTATTTGATAATATATTTAATATCAATAGTTTATATGTGTAGCACGAGAGCCTCTTCTGGTCTTTTTATCGCGTCATTTTAAAATAAAATATATACTTTTGCAGCGTGAAAAATTATTTTGATGTATGAAGTTGTCTGCTGTGTTTTTTTCGGTCTTCTATGTTCTTTCTCTGTTTATCTATTCCGGGGCATATGGAAAAGCAAGCCATGAGGATTCGCAGTTTGAGGATTCTTTGCTGACAGAGAAGTATATAAAGAGAATATTCCTTAAGGACCCGCACAGAGCTCTCGAACTTCTGGATAAGGCGGAAATTGAAGCTCCGGCTTCGCTGCCTCAGTATAAAATAGATTTATACAGGGCTTCTGCCTATAATGAACTCAGGATGTTTTCTTTGGGAGAAAAATATTCACGGAAAGTTCTGGAGAGTGATTCTGTAGCCCTCAAGCCGAATATAAAGCTCCAGGCAATGTCAGTCTGCCTTTTCGCATCATCATTTTATTCTGATTATGTTCAGTGTGCTTCTCTGGCCACTGAGGCTATTGCTTTGGCCAGAGAAGTCGGAAACATGCCTGCAGAGTATTATATATTGCAGACTATTGCAGATATTTCATTTAAGACAGGGCACAGTAAAGATGGTTACATGTATCTCCAGAAGGTTATAGACCAGGGAAGCCTTTCAGAGGACATCCGTATTTTGGCCAATGTATCTTCGGCCTATGGCAGTAAAATAATGCATCTTTATGCAGATAAAAGGTATCATGAAGCTGTACAGGAAAGTGTCGGGCGCCTTGATATAATAGAAAAAATAGAATGTCTTGGAGGATCTCCGGAAGGTTTTACCGACCAGCAAAAGGCATATACTTATGCGAAGGAGGCGTCTTTGGCTGAACTTTTAGGCCAGAAAGACAGAGCACATGACGCATATAGACAGTTTATCTCTACCAAATATGGAAATACGGTTTATGGCAGGGGCTTTATCATAGATTATTTGCTTGAGGCTGGAAAGTACACGGAAGCATTGTCGTATTTACAGCCGCTATATGAGGAACAGAGACAGTCAGATACTGTCAATGAGGATTATTACGGTATTCTATCTTCCTGGGCACGCGCGTGTTTCGGAATAGGAAACATGAAGGATGCATACAGACTTTCTTTAAGGGCTGCAGCTGTTCAGGACAGCCTGTTTATGCGTGAAAGAAAAAGCAAGGCTCAGGAACTTGCCATCACATTCAAGATGAAAGAGAAGGAGCTTGCTCTGGTTAAATCTGAAGCTGAAGCACAGCGTATAAAAATTCTGATATTCGCAGCTTGCGGAGTTGCGCTGATTATACTGGTTTTTGCATTGGTTCTCCTGATGCGTTATCGCATAACATTGCAGCGAAATAAGATAGCGGCCAGACAAATTGATGAACTGATGGCGCAGAAGGCCAATTCATATCAGTTCCCTGTATTGTCCGAAGGTCAGGACAGCAGTGATTATGCTGATTTTGTCAGAATGGAGAAGTATATCGTGGAGAATTCTCTGTTCCTTCAGCGTAATTTCAACAGGGATGCCATTTCAGATGCCTGCAATATCCCGCGCTCAAGGGTTTCGCTTCTTATACAGCAGTTTGCAGGAATGTCTCCTGGCGATTATATCAACAGGCTGAAAATCCAGTATTCAGTAACGTTGATAAACGAACACAAGGAGTGGACAATAGATGCAATCGCAGAGGAAGCCGGTTACTCCAACAGAAGTACATATTATCAGAATTTCTATAAAGTCTTCGGCATAACGCCTGCACAGTACCGCAGGCAGATAATCAGAGATGGCTTGGTATAATATTTAAAAAGAGACCTCAAAGTCATGACACTTTGAGGTCTCTTTTTAAATATTGCAAGAAACTATTTTCTAGGCTTGATGTTAAGCTTTACAGGCTTGATCATATTCTCAGGCTTGAGTACTTCATCGAGCTCTTCCTTTGAAAGGATACCGTGTTCAAGTACGAGTTCATAGACTCCGCGGCCGGTTTCAAGAGCTTCTTTGGCAATCTTTGTAGAGTTCTTGTATCCGATGATTGGATTGAGGGCAGTCACTACACCGATGCTGTTGTGTACATACTGGCGGCATTTCTCTTCATTTGCAGTGATGCCGTCGATACAACGTATGCGGAGAGTGTCAAAGCCGTGCATGAGCAGGTCTGCAGACTCGAAACAGCACTGGGCCATTACAGGCTCCATAGCGTTCAGCTCCATCTGTGCAGCTTCGTCGCTCATAGATACGCAAAGCTCGTTTCCGATAACCTTGTATGAAATCTGGTTCATTACCTCTGGAATCACAGGATTTACCTTACCGGGCATAATTGATGAACCAGGCTGTCTGGCAGGAAGGTTGAACTCTCCGAGACCGCAGCGAGGACCTGAAGCCAGGAGTCTGAGGTCATTGCAAATCTTGTTCATCTTCAGTGCAATACGTTTCATTGCTGAAGCATATCCTACCATGCATGAAGTATCTGAAGTTATGCCTACGAGATCTTCCGCTTTTTTGATGTTCCATCCTGTAAGTTCAGCAATGGCTTCTGTACATAGCTCTGCATATCCAGGCTCGGCGCATATTCCTGTTCCGATAGCTGTTGCTCCCATATTGATTGTGAGGAATGCCTGTGCGGCCCAGTCGAGGTTGTTCAGCTCATCCTGAAGTACTGTTTCAAAACCGTGGAATGTCTGTCCGAGTGTCATAGGAACAGCATCTTCAAGCTGTGTACGTCCCATTTTTATGATATGGGCAAACTCTTTGGCTTTTCTGCCGAATGATTCTATAAGTTCTATGAAGTGCTTGCGGAGTTCCAGATGAGTAGCGTAAAGTCCGATATGAATAGCGGATGGGTATGCGTCATTGGTTGACTGGGAGCAGTTTACATGGTCGTTTGGAGAGCAGAACTGGTATTCGCCTCTCTTGTGTCCCATAATTTCCAGAGCCCTGTTGGCAATCACCTCATTGGCGTTCATATTGGTCGTGGTACCGGCTCCGCCCTGAATCATATCTACAGGGAAGAATTCGTGGTGCTTGCCGTCCATGATTTCTCTGCAGGCCTGTGAGATGGCGTTGAAAAGCTCGTCAGTAAGCAGCCCCTGCTTGTGGTTTGCAATAGCCGCACCGAGTTTTACGATAGCAAGACCTTTGATGAAAAGCGGGTATTCGCTTAGTTTGAATGTGCTGATTGGAAAATTTTCCAGTCCTCTCATTGTCTGTACTCCATACAAGACTTCTTCCGGCACTTCTACGCTGCCGAGAAGATCGCTTTCTGTCCTTGTCATTAGATTTGTGTTGTTTTTAGTGTTTAAAGTTATGACCGGACCGGGGATCGTCTGCCATATTTGATTATAGTTCAATTGTTTCCTTATTTAAAGTCTCCGGGACATCGCTGTTTAGAGCGATGTCTCGAATTCTTTAAGGAATCTCAAGTCGTTTTCAAAGTAATTTCTAAGGTCCTTGACCTGCCATTTGAGCATTGCTATTCGTTCCACTCCCATACCGAAAGCGAAACCGCTGTATTTCTTGCTGTCAATGCCTGAGGCTTCGAGGACATTAGGGTCAACCATTCCGCATCCCAATATTTCAAGCCAGCCGGTGCCTTTGCAGATGTTGCAGCCTTTGCCGTGGCAGATGTTACAGCTTACATCCACTTCTGCTGACGGTTCGGTGAAAGGGAAGTATGACGGTCTCATCCTTATTTTGGTTTCTGAACCGAACATCTCTCTCGCAAAAAGAAGGATTGCCTGTTTAAGGTCCGCAAATGTCACATTTTCGTCAATATAAAGGCCTTCTACCTGATGGAATATACAGTGGGCTCTGGCAGAGATGGCTTCGTTTCTGAAAACCCTTCCCGGACATATTATTCTTATAGGGAGAGGCATTTTTTCCATAGCCCTTACCTGGACACTGGATGTATGAGTGCGCAGGAGAATAGGGTCTTTAGGGCCTGCAGAAATGAAGAATGTGTCCTGCATTTCCCTTGCAGGGTGCTCTGGAGGGAAATTAAGAGCCTCAAAAACGTGCCAGTCGTCCTCGATTTCAGGACCTTCAGCCACGTCATATCCGAATTTTCTGAAAATACCTATTATTTCTTCCCTGACAATGGAAACGGGATGTCTGGATCCAAGCTGCAGAGGCTCTCCCGGCATTGTGAGGTCAAAAGATGATCCGGATTTGCTGCCGGACTCTTCCACAGTCTCTCTCAATGATTCGATTTTAGCTGCGGCTGCGTTTTTCAACTGGTTTAGCTTCTGCCCGAATTCCCTTTTCATTTCAGGCGGTACAGTCCTGAATTCTTCAAAAAGTGAAGTTATTGAGCCTTTTTTTCCGAGAAGTCGGACTCTGGCATTTTCTATATCCTGCTGTGTCTTGCAGGTCAGCTCCTGTATTTCAGAGAGGAGAGCTTCTATCTTTTGCTTCATATCTTTTGCTTTTTCAATTCAATTGAACGCCTGCTGTTTTGCAAGTAATTTACAAAGTTAGCAAAAAACCGGTAAAATTGTACAACATCTATTCATTTACTGCTTTCGGGAAACAGGTTTGGAGGTTTGACGGGGTCAAGTATGTCACCTTTGTCGCATAATGTTAAAAAGTGGTTGTACAATAGACCATTGCAGATATAGATGCCGCCTTTTTGTATGCTTTGGCTGAGGAGGGAAGTATCTTGCTAATGCAGAGTATGGGTGATGGTACTCATTTCCCGAGCTTTTCTTTTAGCTTGGCTTCATCTTCCAGAGCTTTCTGCTTTCTTTTTTCTCTGGCTTTCTGCAGTTTTGCAGCCCCGCTCTTCATATAGGCCTCCCATTGGGCTGCAGAGAAGAATTTTCTGTAACTGTTGTCAATCCTTTCCATCCACTTGTCCTGAACGGCAACATACATTGAAGAGTTTGATACTTTGGCAGACTGGAGCTTCATCATTTCTTCCTGCATTGCTGGAAAATCATGTTTGAGTGTGGAATCCACATAAAATACTTGCCAGTCTTCAAGGTTGAGCAGATTCTGGAGTCTTTCTGCTTCTTTTTCAGCAATCTCATTCATATCAGGACTATCCGTCTGTTCCTGAGCATAAAGGGAAAAATGTCCAAAGGACAGAAAAATAATGGGAGAAATCAGTATTTTTAAAATTGAGGTATTCATAAGTGGTTGTTTTATGTTGCAGTTACCTATATGCCTGTTTATAAGCAGGCTGCAAATTTAACATATAATTTGTAAACACACAACCATGCTTCATAATGACTTTTTTGTTGTGCAAAAAGGCTCAAGTTGTCAGGATTAATACTTACAAATGTTTAGATATTCTTTAAAAACAAGCTTTTTATCTGGTTAACCGTATTGTTCAAATTACAGCATAATGCCATGATGCAGTTTTTTTGTCTTTTGATATGTAATTAATCTTATGTCAACTGGTGTAAAATTACATGTATTTCCTATTTAATATGTTGATATATATTATAATATATAGGTTATACTTTAACGCTATTATAGCAATAAAACAGGTGGTAACTGCTGATATGTATATTGAAACTTGCTTTTTATATTGTGATAAATATTAAATTTTATACATTAGTGTCCGGAGAAAAAATCTCCGATAGTGTTTAATAAATTAAATTTTAATAAGTTACAAGGTAAAAATTATT